>JAEWQX010000096.1 GCA_023399035.1 Bacillota bacterium
CTCGACTTGCATGTGTTAAGCACGCCGCCAGCGTTCGTCCTGAGCCAGGATCAAACTCTCAATAAAAAGTTTAATCTTAGCTTACTCAAAATAAAGAATTGCTGGTTTACTTAAATGTTTATATTATATTCTGTTCAATTTTCAAAGACCATATTTCTTTCACAACTTTACGCTGTTACTATCTCGTCGCCCTCAAGCGACTTATTCAGTATATCACTTGAATCATTTCATGTCAACAACTTTTTTAAAACATTTTTTTGTTTTCTTTCTGCTGTTTTCATGTCCTTACGACATCATCTATACTATCACTTTATAATTATAGTGTCAACACTTTTTATAAATATTTTTTGGATTCTTTATAATACAAATGTACACACCTTAATAAATAAGTATTAATCCGCTTTAATATGAACTTTATCCTTATTATATCCATTGTTATCGATGCTGTACTCTTATTACCTTATATACATATTTTTAAATCATTATAAATTACAATTCTAATACTAATACTAAATCAAAATAAAATCTAAGTTATATTAAACATTCCTATATGCCTTACATTTACGTTAAATACACAGCTGAAATCAAATTTTAATAATAATTATCCATAAAATAATAACTATTAATATTTAAATTAAACTATATTTAATTATAAAAATAAAAAATCATTTTTATAATTAACCTTTAGCTACCTCCCATCAACTTTTATCTATACTAGTATATTAATACTTACAGATTTATAATGAAAAATCCACTTTAGTTTTTCCCAATAAAAAAGTGTGCTGTAATATACACAACACACTTTTTAATCAACCACTACTTAAATATGAGATTGATTACTATAAAAACAAATCCATATCTATAATCTTTTACAAGAATAACATACTAATTTTTCTTTTTGATAACTAGAGGGTACATAGTAGATCCAATAAGAGTTTCGCCCTTTCTTATTTCACTACCTTTATCAGCTATAACATTATCTAAAACAACGTCATCTTCAATTTTACTGTTCTGCATTATTATACAGTCTTTAATCTTTGTATTCTTACCAATATAAACTCTTCTTCCTATAACACAGTTTTCTACTGTACCTTCTATTCTGCATCCATTAGCAATAATAGAATTTACAACATTGCTCTTATCTGAATAGAAAGTTGGTCCTTCATCCTTAGTCTTTGTATAAATAGGTCTCTCTTCATTAAATATTTCCTTATTAATCTTCTTATTTAAAAGAGCTATATTACTGTCATATAAAGCTTTAATTGAATTTATACAATCTAAATGACCAGTAAACTCATAAGCTCCTACTGAAAGACTTCCTAGATTATTATGGATATATTCTTTAACCTTCCTATACATACCGCTGCTTATGCACTCATTAACTATATCAACAAACAACTCTCTCTTTAATATATACATTTCCATGTTAATATTAGCTTTAGGATTCTTTCCTATATTTTCACCAACACTGATTACATTTCCTGCATCATCAATATTTAAAACTCCACAGTCTCCAAAAGCTTCATCTGCATTATTAACTTTCTTATATATCATTGTAACATCTTTTCCAGTACTCTTATGATATTCTAAAATTTCTTTATAGTTTATATTACATACCATATAACTTGGAGCTAATAAAACGTACTCTTTTCTGCTTCTATTTAAGAATTGAATATTTTCTGCAAAATTATGAACATCATCATATACAGGATCATCATTTCCAAAGTTAAATACTCTTAAACCATCTGTCTTTCTGTTTAAATCCCATGGTCTTCCATTGGTAATATGATCAATCAATGATCTTGATTTATTTTTTGTGAATATTCCAATACAGTTTATTCCTGAATTTGTCATATTAGATAATACAAAATCTATTACTCTGTATCTTGCTGCTATAGGTACTGAAGCAAGAGATCTGTTAACTACTAATTCACCCATTCTGTTTTCATTTTCATCTAAGTTAATAATACCAATACAATTTTTCATTTTTTCTCCCCCTTAGCATACCATTAAACTGCTTTATTGCTTTCTTCTATAACTGTACCCATTTTTACCTCTTCTTTAGCTGCGATTATTGCTATTTCGTCACCTAAAGAAATCTTACAGTCTTTTCTTACTACTGCTCCACTTCCTACTATTGCTTTCTCAATTACTACATTGTCTCCAATTTTAGCATCATTCATAATTATAGAATCCCTTATAACTGTATTTTTACCCACATGAACTCCTTGGAATAATATTGAATTCTCAATTTGTCCGTTTACAACACAGCCTTCAACTACTAATGAATTAGTGACTTTTGCAGTTTCACCAATATATTGTGCTGGTCTTACTGGATTTACTGAATAGATCTTCCAGTCTTCATCGTGTAAATCTAATTCATTATCTTCTCTTATTAAATCCATATTTGCTTCCCAAAGACTATCGATAGTTCCAACATCTTTCCAATATCCTTTAAATGGATAAGCAACTAGCTTATTTCCGTCATCAAGCATTTTAGGTATGATATTCATTCCGAAGTCATTTTTTGATGTTTTATCTGCTTCATCTTCTCTTAAATATTTCTTTAATGTCTTCCAGTTAAATATATATATCCCCATTGATGCTAAGTTATTCTTTGGAGTTTTTGGCTTTTCTTCAAATTCATATACTGATAAATCTTCTCTAGTATTCATGATACCAAAACGAGATGCTTCATCCATTGGAACTTCAATTACTGCAATAGTTGCCTCTGCACCCTTTTCCTTATGGAAGTCTAGCATTTTAGTATAATCCATCTTATAAATATGATCTCCTGACAATACTAAAATATATTCAGGATCATATCTATCTACGAATTCTATATTCTGATATATTGCATTTGCAGTTCCTTTATACCATTCTCCACCCTTTTCTTCTTGATATGGTGGTAATATACTTACACCGCCATGTGTTCTATCCAAATCCCATGCCTCGCCTATACCAATGTGTGCATTTAACTCAAGTGGCTTATACTGTGTTAAAACACCTACTGTATATATTCCAGAGTTTGCACAGTTACTTAATGGAAAATCTATAATTCTGTATTTTCCCCCAAATGGTACAGCTGGTTTAGCTAATTTTTTAGTTAATACCCCTAATCTTGAACCTTGTCCACCAGCCAATATCATTGCTACAATTTCATTTTTACCCATAATGTTATCTCCTCTCATATGTTTTATTCTCATTTAATGGATTTTATATTTTATACATATATTTAAATAATATGCTTAACATAATGTTTTTATGTTAATTTATTATCTGTTAAGCATATTAAATCTTGCTATTTATAAATCAATTTAACTATATTTTTACTTTACTTAAAATTTTAAAACTTCGTGGATATATTATAAGTACACTATCATATCCGACAAATTTATACTTTTCCCCATCGTTAAATAAATCTAAATAAGTTCCTTCTAAATTAATACCCTTTACTACTTTCTGCGCACTTGAAACATTGACAATGACTACTATTCTTTCATTTTCATATATCCTTTCAAATGCAAAAACATCCTCGTCTGTATCGAAGACATTGAAATCCCCTTTTTTTAAACCATTTTGACTATTTCGAATATCTGCTATTTTTTTATAGAAATCAATTAAATCATTATCTTCATGTCCCCAAGGATAGCTTTTTCTATTATCCGGATCCTTTCCACCAGTAACCCCTGTTTCATCACCATAATATATAAGAGGTACTCCAGGTAGAGTAAACTGCAATGCTACTATTAACTTCAAGAATTGTATATTACCATCTAATACAGTCAAAATCCGCTCAGTATCAGAGGTCCCAATAATATTCATATTTCCTAAGAACACTTCTCTAGGATAATTTTCATATAAAGACATTATCTTTTTCTTGAACTTATCTGACTTTATATAGCCTTTAGTAAAATTAATCAGACTTTCCCTTAGTGGATAATTAGTTACAGACTGCACTTCATTTCCATATAAATATCTTCTTTTTTTCGAATAACTTATCTTGTTTGATGCATCATCCCAGACATCTCCTACAAGAACTGTATCCTTATCAATAGAATCTAATCTATGTCTTACAATTTCTATAAATTCATCTGGAAGCTCATCTGTAACATTCAAGCGCCATCCGCTTGCTCCAAAGTCAATCCACTTTTTTATTACTGAGTTATCTCTGTTTACCATATAATCAATGTAGCTGTTATTCATAACATTCACATTTGGTCTTTCATCAATTCCCCACCAGCATTCATATCTATAAGGATATCTATTGAATTTGTACCAATTATGATATTTAGAGTTTGGAGATTGGTATGCTCCTATGTCATCATAATTGCCAATCTTATTAAAATATCTGCTATCTGCACTTGTATAGCTGAATACTCCATCTAGAATTATTCTAATTCCTTTACTTTCAGCAATCTTACATAATTCTTTAAAATCTTCATTTGTACCAAACATTTCATCTATAACTTCATAATCTCCAGTATCATATTTATGACAGCTTGAAGATTTAAATATAGGACTTAAATTTATTATATTTGCTCCTAAAGATTTTATATAATCCAATTTTTTAATTATCCCTTTTAGATTTCCACCATAAAAATCCCATCTTAGAACTCTTCCATGATGATCTTTTATATACATAGGGGTATCATCCCATCTTCCATATATAAAAGAGTTACTCTTAGGATTATTTATCTTCCCATCTTCATTTCCATTACAGAATCTATCTACAAATATCTGGTATATAACTCCTTCTTTATACCAGTCTGGTATGCTAGATTTTTTATATACAGTAATTTGATATGGTACAGGATTATAGGCATATATCTGACCGACACCACCAAGATGCTCATCATTATTTCCATAATATAATCTGTCATACCCATCTATTAAAATAAAATAATACCCTAACACTCCCAAAGCATCTTCTGTATCAACTTGAACAGAATATCTATAATTGCCATCATTAAGATATTCCTTTTCCATTCCCATATTAATTTTTGTACCATCAAACTGTAATAACTCAACAGCTACTATTATTTCTTTATCTATATCAATTGATAGCTTAACCTTCTGTCCCTGCTCTACAGAACCAAATGGCTTTCTATATTTCATGCTTTGTGAGTCATGTATTACTTTTATCCCGTCCATTGATTTACCTCCTATAGATTCTTATAAATTACTTCTGATCCCCAAATTCCTGTTGCATATTGTTCAATTGTTCTGTCAGATGAGAATATTCCTGAATGCGCAATATTTACTCCACACATTCTCTGCCATTTATCAGTATTTCTATAAAGAGTATCAATCTTATCTTGAGCCTTTAAGTACGAATCAAAATCCTTCAATACAAAAAACTCATCATTATAAGTTATTAGATTTTCATAAATGTTCCTAAATTTATTTTTGTCATTATGATATTTACCATTTATTAAATCATTAATTACTCTTTTTACCCTCGCATCATTATTATAAATATCGGTAGACCTATATCCGCCATTTTTATAATAATTAAGTACTTCATCTGCAGTTAACCCGAAAATAACTATATTATCATTTGTTACTTCATCTCTTATCTCTATATTGGCACCATCTAATGTTGCCACTGTTATTGCACCATTCATCATGAACTTCATATTAGATGTACCAGATGCTTCCTTGGTTGTAGTTGAAATCTGCTCACTTACATCTGCTCCTGGTATTATCTGTTCAGCTAATGATACCCTGTAGTTCTGCATGAACACTACTTTTATTTTGTCATTAACCCTATGATCATTATTGATTTTTTTTGCAACACAGTTTATTAATTCAATAATACTTTTTGCTAGATAATATCCTGGTGCAGCTTTTCCACCAAATATGAATGTTCTTGGCACAATATCAAGATTAGGATTATCTATCAATTTATTATATAAATCCATTATTCTTAAACAATTAAGAACCTGTCTTTTATATGCATGGATTCTCTTTACCTGAACATCAAATATAGAGTTTGGATCTACACTAATATTTTCATTTTTTAATATTGTATCTGATAGTTTTTGTTTATTGTATAACTTAATTTTATTTAGTTGATTCAATATGACAGAATCATTTAAGTGTCTTTCGAAATTCTTTAAATCAACAGGATGTCTTATAAAACTATCACCAATTGTATCCATAAGTAATTTAGTCAAATCAGGATTACTCTTCATAAGCCATCTTCTATGAGTAATTCCATTTGTTTTATTATTAAACTTATTTGGATACAAATAATAAAAATCTTTCATTTCTTTTTTCTTCAATATTTCTGTATGGAGTTTTGCAACTCCATTAACACTATAGCTTCCTACTATGGCCAAATGAGCCATTTTTATATATCCATCAGATATTATAGACATACGTGATATCTTGTCATAATCTCCCGGATACTTATTATTGAGTTCATTACAGTATCGTCTGTTAATTTCTTCAACAATCATATATATTCTTGGAAGTAATGCTTTAAACATATCAACCGGCCACTTTTCTAAAGCCTCTGCCAAAATTGTATGATTAGTATATGAAATTGTATTTGTTGTTATTCTCCATGCATTATCCCAGTCTAATCCCTCTTCATCAACGAGTATTCTCATTAATTCAGGAATGGCAAGTGTTGGATGTGTATCATTTATATGAATAGCAACCTTTTCATTTAAGAATCTTATATCCTTACCATGTTTTTTATAGTGTTTTATTATGCTTTTAACTCCAGCTGAAACAAAGAAATACTGCTGCTTAAGCCTCAATATCTTACCTTCATAAAATGAATCTTCAGGATATAATACCTGTGATATAGATTCTACTGAATTCTTATATTTGATTGCCTGTAGGAAGTCACCCCTATTAAAAGATGAAAAGTCAAAATCCTTAGATACAGCTTCAGCACTCCATAATCTCAAGGTATTTACTACTTCATTCTTATACCCTATTATTGGTGTATCATAAGGTACTGCGAGTACTGGCTCGAAATTCACATGATTAAAAATCAGTTTTCCATCTACCTGATTCACATTAACCTCTCCACCAAACTTTACAACTTCAGCTTTTTCCGGCTTTCTCTTTTCCCATACATTTCCTTCCCTTAACCAATCATCAGATACCTCTACCTGTTTTCCATCTATAATTTTCTGTTCAAAGAATCCATATTTATATCTTATACCACATCCATTACCAGGAATATTTAAAGAAGCCATTGAATCTAAAAAACATGCTGCAAGTCTTCCAAGCCCTCCATTCCCAAGGCCCTGATCCTGTTCTAAGTTCTCCAGTTCATCAAGATTTATATTTAAATCTTTTAAAGCTTCCCTACAGACATCTCTTATACCCATATTTAACAAGGCATCTCCCAATAATCTCCCAAGCAAAAACTCCATTGAAAAATAATACACCTGCTTTTCACCGGTCTTATTATATTTTTTGTTTGTCTTTAACCAGTCTCTTGTAACATAATCCCTGACGAGGCTTCCTAAGGCTTCATATTTCTGTTGATTTGTGCCTTCTTTTAACTCAATACCATGCATTTCTAAAAACTTATTTACATAAGCTTTTTTGAATGCCTTTTTATCCATCTCGAGCATTATATACCTCCTATTAAATTGTGCTAATACTGTCCTGTTAATTCTCTGTACATATCAAGATATATTTGTGCTGATCTTTCCCAGCTGTTATTTGAATTCATTGCATTTCTAATAAGAGCATTCCATCTCTTTTTATCTCTGTATATCCATAATGCATACTTTATTATATTTAGCAGTTCTTCAGAATTATAATTTCTAAAACTAAATCCATTGCCTCCTCCAGTATATTCATTGTATGGATTTACAGTATCTCTAAGTCCACCTGTTTCCCTTACTATAGGAATTGAACCATATCGTAGTGCTATTAACTGACCTAAACCACATGGCTCAAATGCTGATGGCATTAAGAACATATCACTTGAAGCATATATTTTATTAGCTAAAGTATTATCGAATTTAATATTTGCAGATACTCTATTTCCATATGCATAATCTAACCATTTAAAATGATCTTCATACTTCCTATCTCCAGTTCCTAGGATTACAAGCTGAATATTTTCCTGTAACAATCTATCTGAAATATTAACTAATAAATCAATTCCCTTTTGGTCTGTCAATCTTGTTACCATTGCAATCATTGGAACACTTTCATCAACCCTCAACCCAAGTTCTTTTTGAAGTGCAATCTTATTTATTGCCTTGCTTGAAAATGAATTTATATCATAATTTCTGATAATCCTTCTATCTGTCTTAGGATTAAATTCATCATAATCTATACCATTTACAATGCCTCTTAATGCATACGACCTATCCCTTAATACCCCATCTAATCTATGACCATATTCAGGTGTCTGAATTTCACCTGCATAGCTATTACTTACAGTTGTAATAATATCTGAGTAGTAAAGTCCGCCTTTCATGAAGCTTACGCCTTCATCAAATTTTAAGCATGTATTTTCATATAATTCTAAATCAAATCCAAACAATTCCGGCAGTATATTAGGATCAAATACTCCTTGGAATGCTATATTATGAATTGAATATACACATTTCATCCTCCAGTAGAAACTATCATATTTCTTATACTGAAATTTTAATAAAACAGGAATCATCCCTGTCTGCCAGTCATTACAGTGAATTAAATCTGGCTGCCAGTCTATCTGTCTTAACATATCTAAAACTGCTCTGTCAAAAAACGCAAATCTCTCTGCGTCATCGTAAAATCCATATAATCCGTTACGATTAAAATATCTTTCATTATCAAGTACATAATAGGTTACCCCATTATAAAAACATTCCCATACACCGCAGAATTGTTCTCTCCAGCCCACACGGACATTAAACCACTTTACAAACCTTAATTTATCTTTTACTTCCCAATTCAATTCTTTATATTTAGGTATAACTACCCTTACATCTGCATTTTTTTTAGCAAGTGCTTTAGGTAATGCCCCTGCAACATCTCCAAGACCACCACTTTTAATAAAAGGACTTGCCTCAGACGCCACAAATAAAACTCTCATTTCTTATCCCCCTCGCCTTATATCTTGTCTACAGCATAATTACAGATTATTGATGATAAATTAGTAATCATCAATAATCCATAAATCTATACCATTTATTTTTCTATAACTTCTTTTTCAACTTCTTTTGGTTCTTCTTTACTTTCACTTTTAATAATATCTTTTACCTTTAATACTAAAGTAGCCATTGGTGGCACTTTTATTTTTAATGAATATGGCTGATTTTGGAATGGTGCTTTTTCAGAAAATAGTGGTGTACCCATAACCTGTCCTGATCCACCATATTTAACATCGTCTGTGTTAAATAATTCTTCATACTCACCTAAGAATGGTACTCCAATCTGATAATCATAATAAACAATAGAAGTGAAGTTAACTACAAATACTAGCGTGTCTTCATCTTTCCTGCTTCGTCTTGCAAATATTAATATACTCTGCTCACTATTATCAGCTTCTATCCAGTTGAATCCTCTGCAATCATGATCTAATTCCCAGAATGCTTTATTATCAAGGTATAAATTATTTAAATCCTTAAAGAATAGATGAGTTTTTCTATTCATATCTAATGCTTCTATTAAATTCCACTCAAGCTGTTCATATTCTCTCCATTCAATTCCCTGAGCAAATTCACATCCCATAAATGTAAGCTTCTTACCTGGATGACCCATCATATATCCCATGAAAGCTCTAAGTCCAGCAAATTTATTCCATTCATCTCCCCACATTTTTTCAATAAGAGATCCCTTGCCATGCACTACTTCATCATGAGAAAGTGGCAATAAGTAATTTTCTGCATAATTATACATCATTGCAAAAGTAACATTTCTGTGATTATGCTTTCTATATTTAGGATCGATCTTGACATACTCTAATGTATCATTCATCCATCCCATATTCCATTTCATATTAAATCCCAAACCATCTTTCATTGGTGGTTTTGTTATATTAGGCCACGCAGTTGATTCTTCTGCAACCATTAATGCTGTTGGATATTCAGCAAATACAGCTTGATTCAACTGTTTTAAGAAATCAATTGCTTCTAGATTTCCGTTTCCGCCATACTTATTAGGCTGCCATTCACCTGGTTGTCTGCTGTAATCAAGATATAAAATACTTGATACTGCATCAACCCTTAATCCATCAATGTGGAATTCTCTAAACCAGTATAATGCATTTGATATTAAGTAACTCTGTACTTCAGGTCTTCCTAAGTCAAAGTTACATGTACCCCATCCCTTATTTTCAGCTCTCCATTCTTCCTGATATTCATAAGTAGCTGTACCATCAAATTTATAGAGTCCATGAGCATCCTTACAGAAATGTCCTGGAACCCAGTCCATTATTACCCCTATATTTTCTTCATGTAATTTATTTATTAATACTTTAAGTCCTTCAGGAGTTCCATACCTACTTGTTGGAGAATAATATGATGTTCCCTGATATCCCCATGAAGCATCTAATGGATGTTCAACAAGCGGCATTATTTCTACATGCGAATATCCCATTTCTTTTAAATACTTAGGTAATAATTCACTTATTTCTTCATAAGTAAGAAATTCTCCATCTTTATTTCTTCTCCATGACCCTAAATGAATTTCATAAATGTTTAAAGGTTGCTCTAATACATTTATTTTCTTTCTCTCATCTATCCATTTTTTGTCATTCCAAGTAAATTCTTTAGGTATATATATAATAGATGCATTATTGGGTCTTACTTCACTAAATATTGCATATGGATCTGACTTAAATTCACCTTGATTTCCTTGAGAATCTATTATGCAATATTTATACTTATCGCCTTCCTTAGGGCTCTTAAAGAATCCAACCCATATTCCATTATCACTTATTTTCTTAAGCTTATATTCTTGACTTACTTGGAATCCATTGAAATCACCAACAACATATACCTCCTTTGCTCTAGGTGCCCATGTAGCAAATTGAACTCCTATTTCATTATCTCTTGTTACAACGTGAGCTCCTAAAATTTCATAAGAGTTATAATTTTTACCTTGATGAAATAAATATTCATTAAAGCTTGTTATTTCAGTTTTATCAGCAAGCTTTTCAGTTTTTTCTAAAATTGCTTCTTTTTCTTTAGGTAATTCACTACTGATTATTACTGGTGGTTGTTCAGCTTCTGCTACTTTTACTTCTGATTTATTTTCTGAAACAGTTTCCTTAACAGCAACTTCTTTTACATCTTGAATTTCTTTAATATCAGCTGCTTTCAAATCTTTTTTATCCTCTTTTTCCTTATCAACTTTTGCTTCTTTAGATAATCTTAAAGTTTTAGTTGTTGCTTTTGCTGTCTTTTTAGCTGCTTTAGCTTTTGCTGCTGTCCTTCTAGTTGTTTTTGTCTTTTTTTCTTTTTGTACAACTGTATCATCTTTTATCTTCTCTTCAGATTTAACTGACTTCTTAGCATCTTTAGAATCAGATTTACTATCTATATTCAATTTTTCACTTTTATCACTCTCAATATCTTTTACTGAAGCCTTTTTATCAGTTTTCAATTCGGTTGCTGAACTTTCTTTGACTTCCTTACCATCTGTTTTAGCTTTTACCTTAGAAGTCTTAGCTGTAGATTTTTTCTTAGTTGTTTTTGTTTTTTCCTTTGTAGAAGATGCTGAAGAATCTACTTTAGTTGTTGTTGCAACTTTAATTTCTGTAATAGTTTCACTGCTTCCATTAGGTTTATCTGACATTAATTCTTACCCCCATCCATATTAGTATCCCTCTCATAGTCTGTAACCTTTCCTCTGCATTTCCTTTATTTTTATTTTTAACTTATTTTTGCCTATAAATATATATTACCAAATTTTGTGAGATTTTTCACTTCTTTTTATAATTTTCTATAAATTAAATTTTTAAACTCACACAAATTTAATAAATTTTGTATTTTTTAACCAACATCTCTTTATATCTTAAAACTATTTTGTAAAATATTCAATATTCTGTAATAATTTATAACGTTAACATTATTTTAAATTATTTATATCTTAAAAATAATATTTATATTTTTTAACGCTAAAAAGGATAGTTATTTCTAACTATCCTCACTCTTACCTGGCGACGTCCTACTCTTCCACACGGTCTCCCATGCAGTACCATCGGCGCTATAGACCTTAACTGTCCTGTTCGGAATGGGAAGGAGTGTTACCTCTATGCCATCACCACCAGATTATATTTAATTGAAAGATTTGTTCTTTCAAAATTGCACACAGTTCTTAATGTATCTACAACTTATATTTGGTCAAGCCCTCGACCTATTAGTATCAGTCAGCTAAATACGTTACCGCACTTACACCTCTGACCTATCAACCTTGTAGTCTTCAAGGGGTCTTACTAG
>JAEWQX010000227.1 GCA_023399035.1 Bacillota bacterium
TCCATATCTTAACTATATAAGTTAGGGTATGGATTTTTATTTTTCTTAAGGTTAATAAGGCTGTTTATAAATTATATAAAATTTAATAGAATTCAGGTCTTTTTATTGTGGATTACATGAGAAAAAAGAACTATAAAACAGAAGATTTATAATTCTTAAGAACTTTAGAACTACTGAACTTTAAATTTAAGGGTTTTCAGAATTAAAGTTTGTCAGAATTACAGATCTGAAGAACTTTAGAAGTGAAGATTTAAAAAACTTTAAATTTAAAGAAGCTTAAATCTGGAGATTTATAAAACTAAGTATGATTAGAGGATTAATGGTGAGATTATATTTTCGCAACTTGTTGCGAAAGGGCTGGGTAGAGTTATGTGAATTTTTTAGTAGTCTAAAATATAGTATAATTACAGGATGTTTTTAGATAATGATTGCACTTTTATTGATGATATAAACATTTCTGTAATTACAATGATGTAAAGAATGATTAAATTTTTAATAAACATATATATAAGGAAAATAAAAGTTTTAGAGAAGATACAAATTAAAACTTGTTTATGGAAATAAGGAATTAATACAAAATGTGGTAAAATGAAAATATAAAATTCAATCATTAGATATAAATTGAGATTAGGAGAAGACAATGAATAATACTACTATTTTTGAGGATTCAATAATTTTACCCAAAGAAGCAAGTACAGTACCATATAGTGGTGAAGTGGATTATATAACATTCTCAAGGGTTCTTGATAATAATAAAGTAGTGGCAAGCTATAAAATGTACTGGCTTATATCTTTATTAGAGGAAGTTAGCAGTGGGAAAACTATAATAGATTTTAGAACAATGATTTGTAAAATGATAGTACATGCATGGTATCCATTATTAAAATATAAATTAAGTTTTGGAGCATGTGATAATTTAGCTGATGTTACAGAATATATAAGCAGCAAATATAAGATTAGTGCTAATTGTGATGGAAATGAGTTGTTTAGATTTATATATGGTTCAAAAGATGTGGAACTTAATAAAAAGATAAAAGACCTTACATTAAATGTGCCATATAGATTTTTGTCACCATTTTTTAGAAATGAACTAAGGGGTGAAAAGAAAGTACAGAGAATTATAGAAGAACTGAGTAGAAACAATACTGAATGTATTTATAAAATTCATGTGAATCAAAATAATGAGAGGTATATATGCATTAATAAAGGATGGGACAACTATTTAAAATATAATTATCGTATTATACAAGGATGGGCATATTATAAGCTAGTATGTTTTTTACAGAAACGTAATCCAAATACACCAGCTATTGCAATGAAACTTGAACCTCCAAAAGAGAGAAAGTTAAATAAGCAGACAAAGATATGGAAAAATATAATTCAAGAAAAACACATTAAAGATTTATATACTGGTCTTGATTACAATGAAGAAAATTATGAAAAGTATGGAGTTTTAAGCATTGATCATTTTATTCCGTGGAGTTTTGTTCTTCATGATCAGATGTGGAATCTTGTACCTTGTTTTAAGAATATAAATAGTAAAAAGAGTGATAATCTTTTGGATTATAATACATATATTAAGGATTTTACTAAATTGCAGTATATGGCATTTTGCTATGTTGTTGATAATAAGCATAATAATGAGATTGAGGAATATGGGGAAGCTTTACGAATTGCTGATGCTAAAAAGTTTAGAGTAGAAAATGGATTAACTGAGTTTTTTAATGCATTTGATAATATGATAAAGCCTGTTTTTAGTATTGCACTTAATCAGGGATTTAATATTATGAAGTTATAGAGAAGAATTTTATAAAGAGTATATGTAATTGGATAAGTATGATTTAATTATTAATACCTTTAGATACAAAAGAAAAATGAGACTATGGCAAAGTAAATAAGTAGACAAGAAAGTTATATAGAGTATTTTAAAAATAACATTTCATTGGATGCTAATTGTAAAAAGTGAGGTCACATTTAATAATATGAAGAATGTTTTAAAGTTTACTCAAGTATAATTAATAAATATAGAAATAAAATGATAATAATTATTTTTTCAGTATAATGCCTAATTTTGTTATATAATAATATTACAGAATTAGGCATTGATTATGCAAAATAAGATAAAACTGGAGATAGTTATATGAGTAAAGAACGATCAGATTCATGGAGCAAAATAGAGAATACAGATATAAATTCAATAGCTAGAAAAACAGTAGATTATAGTACTTTCAAATATGGTACTGTGATATCAACACGCTATTATAAAGGATTTTTAGATAATTTATCAGTAGAATTGGTTAAGGGGAGTAAAATCAATATAACTTTAATTATAGAAGGAAAAAATTATGAAAGTGTAATTGATTATCCTAATCTTAATAGAAAAAATTCTGTTATCAGAATTATGTTCAGCAAGAAATTAAAAGATTATTTATCAAAGGAATTATACATTAGCTACAACTATATTATTGATATGAAAGATAAGCAGAATAATAATAAGCTGATAAAACTTCCAGAAGAATTGAAAGAATATATGGATTTTTACAAAGGTCCAGAAAAGGATACTTTTATTGTGAAGTTAATAAAACAGAATCAGTCTAATACAGAAGAATTAGAACCTTCAGAAGATGATGCTATAGATATGGATGAAGTAGAATATGAAGAAAATAATGATGACATATTAAAAGATTTTAATGTTTCATCAACAGTTGATTACATATACAACTATATAACAAATCAAGGATATACCTATGATAAATCACTAATCAAAAATCTATATATATCATTAAAAACAAAGCCATTTGTAATTCTTTCAGGAATATCAGGGACAGGAAAGAGCAAGATTGTAGAACTTTTTGCAAAAGCACTTGGAGCAACAACTGAAAACAAGCGCTTTAAGCTTATTCCTGTAAAGCCTGACTGGTCAGACAGCACAGATCTTTTAGGGTTCAGAAATATAGAAGGAAAGTTTACCTGTGGAGAAATTACAGAAATTGCGTACAGAGCAATGATGAATCCTGAAGTTCCTTATTTTATATGTCTTGATGAAATGAATCTTGCTAGAGTAGAGTATTATTTCAGCGACATATTATCAATAATGGAAACAAGAAGATGCAATGAAGAAGGCGAAATCATTACCAATGTTTTATTAAGTGAAACTCAGATTGGAAGAGACGCTGCATCTATAAGTACATATGGAGATGTATACATGCCTCAAAACTTATACATAATTGGTACAGTAAACATGGATGAGACAACTTTCCCTTTTAGCAAGAAAGTTTTGGACAGGGCAAACACCATTGAATTTAACAAGGTTGATTTATCATATTCATTTGATGATGAGGAGGATAGCACTGAAGACCAGAATGATAATGATCAATGCAGAGTATATCATAACAATTTCCTAAAATCAGAATTTCTGAAGATAAAAGACTGCAAAGGAAATAAGGATATTGCTCTTAGAACTATAGACAGACTTATAGGAATAAATAATATACTGCAGAAGTATGATAATCATTTTGGTTACAGAGTAAGGGATGAAATTGTATTTTACATGATTTATGCTCTCAAATATGATCTTATGGATTTTGATGAAGCATTTGACTTCTGCATGGTTCAGAAGATACTGCCTAAAATAAGTGGAAGCAGCAGTGAGACTTTAGAAATACTTGCTTCTATATTTGAGTATATCAATGATTATAAGATTCAAAATAAAGAGTATATGGAATTAAGTGAACTTGATAAAATGTCGAAACATGTTTTCCCCACAAGTGGGGAAAGAGAAAATAATGGCTGGGAAATTCCCAACAAGTTGGGAAAACAAAAGTATATTCATACAAATGAAAAATTAATAAATATGATGAGGAGGTTTATCCGAGATGGATTCACAACCTTCTGGCAATAATAATGAACTTTTAGTTGTTGAAACAGATAAGGTTCTCTTTGTTTTAAAAGGCGAGAAATATGGAGTTTCAACTGAAGCAAATATAAGTGTAGAGTCTTTCCCAACAAGTTGGGAAAAAATAAATTTTCATTATAAAGAAAATCTTCACCTTAAAGAATACAGTGATTATGAGATTATAATTGAAAGCAAAACTGGTGCAGAAATCGACTTTTATCATGACAATATAAATATTAGAAATAAAGTGACTCCTGTAACTTCAAGATCTAAGAATTTGAGTGGAATCATAAATTTCAAGGGAGATATAGGTCTTACGCAGTTTGTCATTAAAGCTGACAATAAAGAAGAATTTAAGATAACCATGGAGGTATTTCCAGGGAAGATAAGCTACAAGGAAGATTATCAGGCTCTTTTAAATGATGTAAATAAAGAAATATATAATCTTGCTTATGGTTTCCTTGCAAGGACTTATTTGGGTTCAGATATAAATAAGCATACAAATAATAGTGATACTGAATTCTACAGTATTTTGAATTATGTCTTTGATAAGCTGAAAAAATCAATAGATATAGTCTTGAACAATCCTAACCATATACTGAGGAAGGAAGATAAAGTTGTAAAATATCATAATATTAGAAAAACAACTAAGGACACTATAAAGTATCTTGAAAAAAGACCTCATTTAATGAAAGAAGTAAATGATAATAGATATCTGCCATGTCAGGCACTAATAACTAAAAAGACCATGACCATGGACACTAAAGAAAACAGGCTTTTAAAGTTTATGCTTCTTAAAATTATGGATAAGATAAATAAGTTTCAGAACAATTATAAGAAGTCTTACAGGAACAATGATGAAATTATAATTAAAAAGCTTCTGGACATGAAAAAGGAAATAGCAAAGAGGATAAATTCATCATTCCTTAGAAATATAGATGATCAGTTTAATGATGCAAGCATGTCACTTGTATTTTCCATGGGCAGCGGATATAGGGAAGTTTATAAATATTATCTTATGCTGCAGAAGGGACTCAGTATTAAAAGCAGTGTGTTTTCATTGTCAATAAAGGAATTATCACTTTTGTATGAGTATTGGTGTTTTATAAAAATTAACTCACTTCTCAAGAAGAAGTATAAGCTTATTGGCGGCGACCTTTTAAAAATAAACAGAGATGGAATTACTGTATCTCTCACAAAGGGAAGGAAATCATGTTTGAAGTATGAAAATCCTGAGACAAAGGAAAAATTTACTGTGTATTATAATTTTCAGACATCAAAGAGAAAGGGAAATGACTATGGAAAGGAACATTCAATATATTCAAAGACAGTAACTCAGAAGCCTGATAATATTCTGTCTATGTATAAGGATGGTTCTTCAAAATCATATGAATTTATATTTGATGCAAAGTATAAGATTGACTATAGTGATGCATATATAAATGCTTATAACACACCAGGCCCTAAGGAAGAGGACATTAACACCATGCACAGATATAGGGATGCAATTGTTTATGAAAATAAAACTGCAGATGGTAAAAGTAAAGTTGATAACTGTATTTTTGGTGCATTTGTACTTTTTCCTTATAATGATGAAGAAGAATTCAGAGGAAATACTTTTTATAAAAGTATAAATGAGGTAAATATCGGAGGTATTCCATTTCTGCCTTCAAGTACAAAGCTCATGGAAGAGTTTCTTGATGAAATAATCAATGAATCATCCTATTTAACTTTTGAAAGAGCTATTGATAAAGTTAACAAGGAAAACTACTTGTCAGAGGAAGAATTTGAAAAGCGAAATGTGCTTATAGGTATTGTAAAGTCAAAAGAGCAGTTTGAGATTAATATTAATAATAATTTCTACCACATACCTGTGAAGAATGTAAATCTTGCATCACACAATATAGAATACATTGCACTATACCAAAGTAAATCTGCATTTAATGATGATGGTGGTATTTTGTATTATGGAAAAGTATCTAATATGAAAATTGTTAAGAGGAGTGAGATACAGGAAATTCCTAAAGACAGCAGCGAGATTTATTATAGAATTGAAGTTAACGACTGGATTAAGCTTTATAGAAAAATAGAAATAAGCAGTTTTGGAATAAGGAGAAA
>JAEWQX010000148.1 GCA_023399035.1 Bacillota bacterium
ATTTTAACAATATTTATATCTTGCAAGTTTAGTAATTTATTGATATTATTTATATGCACTTATTTATCCTCTTAATCGTATTGTTTCGCAACTATAGATTACAGGATTTTAAGTGCATTTTTTATCTATAAATATTGGTAATTCAGTTGTCAAGCGCAGTTTTT
This sequence comes from Bacillota bacterium, assembly GCA_023399035.1. Taxonomy (GTDB): domain Bacteria; phylum Bacillota; class Clostridia; order Clostridiales; family Clostridiaceae; genus Clostridium. Next base: position 165 of record JAEWQX010000148.1, read on the forward strand.
AGTGTTGAGCCTTATATTTAAGGCACAATTTTTGTGCCTTAATTTTTTGATATATTAAATAGATAAGTCTTAAAAAATAATCTTACATACTTTAGAGATTTTAAGACTATTTAGGCTTTTTTATAACATAATTCTTTTATTATCTTACAAATATATATATAATATTAATATATAGAAGGGGGGAGTGCTCTTTTTGGGCTTATAATTATGAAGACAATATGTATTTTCAATCAAAAAGGTGGAGTTGGAAAGACTACTACTAATATAAATTTATGTTCTTATCTAGCAATGGAGGGTTTTAAGGTTTTAACAATAGATATAGATCCACAGGGGAACACCACAAGTGGACTAGGTGTAGACAAAAATAACCTAGAGTGTTCCATATATGATGTACTAATTTCTGATGTATCAATGAAAGAATCAATTATACAAAGTGATTTGGTTAATAACTTATTTATTTCTCCATCAACAATGGAATTAGCAGGGGCAGAAGTTGAGTTAATCAATAAGGCTGATAGAGAAAATATAATGAAAAAGAAGTTAAGAGAAATAGAAGACGAATATGATTATGTATTCATAGATTGTCCTCCATCATTAGGGGTATTAACTATAAATGCTTTAACTTGTGCAGATTCAGTTTTGATTCCTATGCAGTGTGAATTTTATGCATTAGAAGGTGTAAGCCAATTGATGAGTACTATTCAATTAGTTAAAAAATCTTTAAATAAAAAACTTGAAATTGAAGGTGTTCTTATGACCATGTTTGATTATAGGACAAATCTTAGTAATGAAGTATTAAAAGAAGTTCAGAAATATTTTAAAGATAAAGTATATAAAACTACAATAGCACGAAATATAAGATTAGCTGAAGCACCTAGCTTTGGATTGCCGATAGTTTTATATGATAACAAATGTAAAGGTGCTGAAGCATATACTAACTTAACCAAAGAATTCTTAAAAAGACAGTAGGTGAAGTAAATAATGGGGAAAAAATTCGCGTTAGGAAAAGGATTGAGTGCACTTATTCCAGAAGATGTAGTAGAATCAGAACAAGATAAAAATGGAAGAGTACTAGTTCCTTTAAATGAAATTAAAAATGATAATAATCAGCCGAGAAAGGCATTCGATAGTGACAAGATAGCTGAGTTGACAGAATCAATAAAAACTCATGGAATAATTCAGCCACTTATACTTAGAAAATGTGATGATGATTTCTATGTGATTGTTGCTGGAGAAAGACGTTGGAGAGCTGCGAAAATGGCAGGGTTAAAAGAAGTACCTGCAATAGTTATGGAATTAAGTGAAAAAGATGTTTTAGAAATTTCACTTATAGAAAATATTCAGAGACAGGATTTAAATCCTATAGAAGAAGCTTCAGCCTATAAGAAACTATTAAGTGAGTTTAATTTAACACAAGAAGATTTAAGCAAGCGTATAGGTAAATCAAGAACTGCCATTACAAATACAATGAGATTAATGAATTTAGATACAAGAGTTCAGCAATACATAATTGAAGGTATTATTTCAGAAGGCCACGGAAGAGCACTTCTAGGAATAAAGGATAAAGAAATTCAATATGAACTATCTCAAAAGGTTATTGATGAAAACTTATCTGTAAGAGAGTTAGAAAGACTTGTTAAAAAAATAGTAGAAGGCAAAGTTAAAGAAGAAAAACAGACTAATAATGAATTAAATCCTTATTATAAGGAAATAAAAAATCAACTTCAAAATTATTTTGGAACAAAAGTAAATATATCTAATAAAAACAATAAGGGTAAAATAGAAATTGAATATTATTCAGAAGATGATTTACAAAGAATATTAGATATTATTAATATTTAATGTTTCACGTGAAACAATTATGAAAGGAATGACAATAAAGTGGAAGCATTAATTAATTCAATTAATGGATTTATACCATATATAATAATTGCAATGGCAGTTATTATAGTATTACTATTTATAATGATTTTATGTTTATTTAAGATTATTGGAAGAGTAGAAGATAAATATAGAAGACTTATGAAAGGAACCACTAGTAAGAATCTTGAAAAAATGCTATTAGAAAGAATCGATAGTATAGATGAAGTAAAGGAAATATCAGAAAAAGCTATACAAGAATGTGAAAGACTAGAAATAAAGATGCAGGAATGTATACAAAAGGTTGCTATAATGAGATATAAAGCTTTTGAAGATGTAGGAAGTGATCTAAGTTTTTCAATTGCCTTATTAGATGACAAGAATGATGGTGTTATATTAACTGGAATATATGGAAGACAAGAAAGTACAACCTATGCAAAGCCAGTTGATAAAGGTATATCGAGATATGATCTTTCAGAAGAAGAATTATATGTATTAAATGAAGCTTGTAATAAATATGAAATTGATAAAAAGAAGTAAGTGCTTTATAGTACTTACTTCTTTTTATTAATGATTTAAATGGAAATTATATTTGGAAGAATAAATTGTATTAAATTAGACTATTAAAATAAGAACAATTCTATGAGTTTTATAAAAACTAATTAATTCAAACTTAATAAAGTAATTCATATTTTATATAACTTTTTATTAATGTATTTAAAGTAAATATGAAATACAGATAATATATTTATCAAGAAATATTTATATTATAATTACATCTACAGATAAATATTAATTAAATTGTTTCACGTGAAACAATTTAAGTCTTGTAAGATTCAGGGTAATAAATATATCTAACGCTCCTATCAATAAAATATTAAACTATTATTGTAGAGAAATAATATTATCACGGTATTTACCTTTACTATTCAATGCAAAATGATAAATCCCTCTGGAAATAGAGTCTGCAAGGTTCATAACAGTGTAAAGCCGAGTATTTTGTAAAACTAAAAATTCAAAGCTTCCAGAAATATTAACAATCCCAGTGATGTTTAGTTCACCAATAGGGGGGAGATCTTTACTCAAAGCTAATCCAGGCAATAAAGGTCCTTTTTTTATGAATATTTTGCCAATGTTATTAAATGATCCTAAACAAGAGTCAACAGCTATAATATATGGATTTAAAAAATGGCAGTTTATTTTATTAAGTATATCTGAAAGATTTTTTGCATGAACTGGATTTTCTAGAGTTCCATAAACATAAATATTGCTTGTTGTAAGATATTTAAGTTTATATCCAACAAGAGGTCCTAGAGAATCACCAGTAGATCTATCAGTACCTATACACAAGACAACAATCGGTCTGTTATTAATAACCGTCTTAAGTTCTTTTGATAAATAATCTTTTATTTTTATATAAGCAGTTGGTGAATATGAATCAATTGAAAAATTATCACACATTTAATAAACCTCCTTTATTAGATTTATTTCCAATAAAGGAGGTTTTATTCAAATAATTATTTATTTAATGATATTTTATTTAAAGTTGTAAGTGTATAATCAATTTCAGATTTAGTATTGAAGTAGCTGATACTTAATCGAACTGTACCATTTGGATATGTACCAATAGTTTTATGGGCTAGTGGAGCACAGTGTAATCCACAGCGTGTTTTTATACCCTCTTCTTCTAAAAGATATCCAAGTTCAGAGGAATCTAATGATTTCATATTAATTGAAACGCAGGTTGTAATATTTTTACCTGTTGTATCTCCATAAACTACTAAATCATTTATGTTTAAAAGTCCATTAAGTAAATAATTCATGAGATCATGATTATGTTCATAGATAGTTCTTATTCCAGTAGAAGTTATAAATTTTATACTTTCTGATAAACCAACTATACCAGGCATGTTATGAGTACCGCATTCAAATTTATCTGGAAGAAAGTCTGGCTGGTCTAAAGAGTAAGATAGACTTCCTGTTCCCCCGTGAAGAATACTGGTACAATTATTATTCAATTTATCATCGATGATAAATCCACCTATTCCCTGAGGCCCAAGAAGACTTTTATGGCCAGTGAAAGCAATAGCATTAGCATTTATTGAATTCATATTTATATCTAAAACACCAGCTCCTTGAGATGAATCTACTATAAAAAATACATCTTTTTCTCTGCAGATTTTTCCTACTTCAGATATATTTTGAATAGAACCTGTTACATTTGAAGCCTGAGTAAGTATTACTAGCTTTGTGTCAGGCGTTATTTTAGATTCAAAATCTGAAACATTAATAAACCCTGAACTATCAGCATCTATGATATCGAGATTCACTCCTAAAAGCTCTTTACAGCTAATAAGTGGACGCAATACTGAATTGTGTTCCATAGAAGATGTTACAACATGGTCTCCAGGTTTTAAAAGTCCCTTTATTAGCATGTTTAATGAAGTTGTAACATTGTTTGTGAAAATCACATTACTAGGTGATGAAAAACAAAAAAAATCACTTACAATTTCACGAGCTTCATATAAAAAGCGATTGCTTTGAAGAGAATTTGCATAATTACCTCTTCCAGCATTACCGCCTACATTTAACATATAGTTGTAAATTCCATCAATTACTTGTTTAGGTTTTGGAAAAGTAGTTGATGAATTATCTAAATAAACATCCATATCTGTTCACCTCTAAATTTATTGTCATTATATTTATTCATAAAGCAGAGAATATTATCTTATAAACTTAACTACGCCTAAGATTATGAAGGATATTCCAAGAAGCATTAAGAAATAATTTAATAATTTTGATGTTGTTTTAGTGTAGTCTGATTTAATTTTTTTTACACCTTTACTTACAAGTATATTAAGTAAACAGAACCATGTTACACTTCCAAGCATCATTGAAGAAATTGATGTTAAAAAATATATCCGTCCGTGATATCTCCAGACACTCAATACAGTTGTACTTAATGCTATCCATAGTGAAGGGGTAGTTGGATTTACAAATGTAATTAAAAAACCAGTCAAAAATCCGCTTGATGTGTATTTATCTAATATTGTTTTTGAATCATTCTTTTTGATGTTATCATTAAATGAAAGGTGATTAAATATAATCAGAATTATCCCGGAGATAATCCAAAATATACTTTGAAAATGACGATATTTACTTAATAACGTAAATAAACCTAAATTAATTATGACTATATATAAAAGATCAGCAGAAACTGCACCTAAAGACACCTTAAATCCTTCCTTAAAACCTTTTGATATTGATCTGTTAACAGATTCTAATCCTGAGGGACCTAATGGAATAGAAGCAGTAAATCCTGTGACAAATCCTATACATATAGCTTTGCATATAGTCCATAATGAAAACATTGTATACTCCTTTAATTTATCTATCTATATAATTATAAAATAAAGGAAAAATATTTTCATTAAATAATAGAAAATATTTTAATCAACAGTTGATATATGAAAAGGAAACTTAAGCAAAATTTAGTGTTGAAATTTTTACAAAATTTCTTATGTTATATTGAAGATTTATTATTATAACTTATATAATATAAATTATAGTGTGAAAGGTGGTGTCAATATATGAATTATTATATAGTAGTATTTAAAAATACACATGATGCAATGTCAGCAGAAAAGAAATTAAATGAGTTAAATTATAAATTCAGGATAATGCCGACTCCAACATCGATAACTATGAGTTGCGGAATATGTGTAAGAATTGACGATAAGGAGCAGATTGATTCAATATTAAAAGATAATATATTAGAGTATAAGAATATATATTTTAAAGAAGAACGTGGATATATTATTATTGAAGAGTAGGATTGAGAGGAGAGCAGTAAGTGTATGGTATTAATTATTTAGTACATTTATCCTTAGATCAAGATCAACTTGAAATAGGAAAGATAATTTTAAATCTTGAAGATTTTGAAATAATACTAAATAAAGGGCTTAAAGTTATCTCTATAATAGTTATTATGTATTTATCTATAAATATAGGGAAGTATTTAATAAAAAAAGTAGTAGATAAACAGGTTAAAAGTAATGCAGCTTTATCATTAGATCCTCAGAGAGCTAAAACTCTTGGAGGAGTTATGAGAAGTATATTAAAATACTCTGTATACTTTTTAGGAATTACAACCATCCTATCAGTGCTATTTGGTGGAATATCTTTTACTTTTGCAAGCATTGGAGGAGTTGCTTTAGGTTTTGGCGCTCAAAGTCTTATAAAGGACTTTATAAATGGATTTTTCATATTATTTGAGGATCAATTTGGCATTGGTGATTACGTTACGATAGGAAATTTTAGTGGGATTATTCAGACCATAGGAATAAGAACTACAGTAATAAAAGATTTTAATGGTGATATTCATTCTATTCCTAATGGTACAATTTCTGAAGTCACTAATCACTCAAGAGGAAATACAAGATTTATAGTAGATGTTGATATTGCATATGAAGAGGATATTGATAATGCTATTAATGCAATAAAGGAATGCTGTGATAAATTTCAGAAGGAACATGAGGAATTTATCAATGAACCTATGGAAGTACTAGGTGTATCAGCATTAGCAGCATCGAGCGTAACAATTAGAACTATAGGAAGGACAAAACCATTAACTCAATGGAAGATGGAAAATGAACTACGAAAAGCAATAAAAATTACTTTAGATAAAAAAGGAATAGAAATACCATATCCGAAAACTCAATTAATTAATATTAATTCTTATAAGGGGGAAAATTAATGATAGAAAGTTTTAATCTTGGAGATATAGTTCAAATGAAAAAACAGCATCCATGCGGAACATATAATTTTGAAATAATAAGGGTTGGTGCTGATGTAAAAATTAAATGTACTGGATGTGGAAGGATAGTAATGATTCCAAGAAGCAAATTTGTAAAAGGCGCAAAAAAAATAGTAGTCGAAGCAGAAAAATAAAATAATTACTTGAAATTTTTTGAATTAAATGCTATAATCATGAATTGTAATCCCTGCCGTGCAAAGCATGGCCGTTAGTCCGAGGGGAGGAGGTGAAATTGATGAGAAAATACGAAACTATATTCATATTAAACCCATCATTCGATGAAGAAACTGTTAAAGCTAACATCGAAAAGTTCAAGGGTGTTATCGAAAATGGTGGAGGAACAGTAGAAAACGTTGATTTTTGGGGTAAGAGAAAGCTTGCTTACGAAATCGCAAAAGTAAACGAAGGTTACTATACATTAGTTAACTTCACAGCTGGTCCAGAATTACCTAGAGAATTAGATAGAATATTCAGAATCACTGATGGTGTTATCAGACATATCATCGTTAATGAACAAGCGTAAGGCGGTGTTGTAAATGAACAAAGTAGTTCTAATCGGAAGATTAACTAAAGATCCGGAACTTAGATTTACGCCAGGAACTGGAGCTGCAGTAACAACTTTAACATTAGCAGTTGATAGGTATAACACAAAGACTGGTCAGAATGAAGCTGACTTTATTCCTGTAGTAATATGGGGTAAACAGGCTGAAAGTACTGCAAATTACATGAGTAAGGGTGGCCAAGTGGCTATCAGCGGTAGAATTCAAACCAGAAGTTATGATGCTAAAGACGGAACTAAGAGATATGTTACTGAAGTAGTAGCAGATCAATTTGGTGGAGTTCAATTCCTTGGAAGCAAGGGAAGCAATTCATCAAGTAATAGTTTTGGCGCAAGCAACGAATATTCAGCACCAGCAAATGATATATTTGGTGGTGGAAACTTTGAAGAGGATATAACTCCTGTCGATGACGGAGATATGCCTTTCTAAGAAATTTTTTAGGTAAGGAGGGAAAGAAATGAGCAGAGAAGAAAACAACAACAGAAGACCAGGCGGTAGAATGAGAAGATCTAGAAAGAAAGTTTGTGCTTTCTGTGTAGATAAAGCTGAATTCATCGATTACAAAGATATAAATAAATTAAGAAAGTATGTTACTGAAAGAGGTAAGATACTTCCAAGAAGAATCTCTGGAACTTGTGCTAAGCACCAAAGAGAATTAACAACTTCTATAAAGAGAGCTAGAAACATAGCTTTATTACCATTCACAACTGAATAGTAATAAATTTGGAACTCCTGAGTAATCAGGAGTTTTTATTATATATTCAATAATATTAATAAAAAATAGAATATGATTTATTTTGAAATGAGCTGAAATTTATACTTTGTAAAAGCTTATTTTTTATTATAAAAATAAGTATTATACTTACAAAATGTGGTAAAATATAGAGGGAAATTATAAATTGTTGCAATAAGGTTGAAAAAAAATTACAATAAGAATACGAGGGTTAAGAGGGAGAGGGGATATGTCTATGAAAAAGGATAATTTTAATATAATGAAAAACATTAAAATTATTGAAGACTTGAAGGCACAACTTCTTTGTATAATAGGAGAATTTTTCAGATTACTTACAAAGGGCAATAATATAGCAAGAGATGCTATTTTAGAGTGTATTTCAGGTGCAATAATAATTTTATATGTATTAGGTGAAAAACTTGGATATCCATTTGAAGACATAGATGAAAATATGAAATCAAAGCTAGATTTGGGAGTCAGGGCAGAAGACCAAGTTGAAAAGGAAGGTAAGAGTTTAAGTAGACTAAAACGTTATATTAGTAGTAATAGAACAGACTAGATATGTCTTAGGAGGCTTTTATGGATAAAGTAACTATGCTTAAACGTTTGCTTAGGCCTGGATTATTAATAGTAATTTCAATAATATTAATTTCATTTGATTATACTTTAGCTGGAATAATTTTATTAATTTTTCATTGTATTGATAATTTTTATACATTAAATTCATTTTGGTCAAAAGAAGATGATATTTATTATTTTTCTAATACTCTGGATAAAGGAATTGAAGAAAATGTACTCCAGTTTATATATCCACTAACTTTGATTAAGGTAGATGGAGAAATAATATGGTGTAATAAATTATTTAATTCTCTTCAGCCTAATGAAAATGCTATAGGAAATAATATTTTAAGTATTGCAAGGGGATTAGAATTAGAAGAAACATTAAAAAATGAAGATAATCATCAAAGATTAAGCATAAATAATAAATTATATGATGTTTATGCAACAGTAATTGAAAAGGAAGAAAATGAATATCTGTATCTATTATCATTTAATGATATAACAAAGCTTATAGATTATGAAAAAACTCAGGAAGGTATAATGCTTATAGAAGTTGATAATCTTTCAGAAGTACTTGGAAAAACTGATGAAAATAACAGACCACTTCTAGTTGCAGAAGTTGAAAGATCAATTAAATCTTATGCTAATAATCTAAAAGCAATGATTGAAAAATATGATGCAAATAAATATGTATTATCAGTACAGGATAAATATATTGAAGATGAAATTAATAAACAATTTAGAATAATAGAAGAAATATCTACAATAAATTTAGGTAATTCAATAGAAGTTACTTTAAGCATTGGAATAGGATGTGGAGGGGTATCTCCTCAGGAAAATTATAATAGTGCTAAATTTGCTAAAGAATTAGCTCTAGGCAGAGGTGGCGATCAGGTAGTAGTTAAGGATGGCAACGATATAAGATTCTTTGGCGGTAATACTAAAGAAATAGAGAAAAGGACTAGAGTTAAGGCAAGAGTTATAGCAAGAGCATTAAGTGAACTTATTTGTGAAAGCAGTAATGTATATATTTTAGGACATAAGAATCCTGATATGGACTGTCTTGGTGCAGCTATTGGGTTAGCTAGTGTTGTAAAACAGCTTGGCAAGACATGTAATATAGTATTAAATAAGGATACTAATGCCATAGAATATTATTTAAACAAGCTTAAAGAGAATCCAAAGTACGATGACTTGTTCACAAGCGTAGAAGATGCAATGGAAAATATAAATAAGAAAACACTAGTTATATTAGTTGACGTGCATAATAAGAGCTATATATGTGATTTACCATTGGTCTATAAGGCTGAGAGAAAAGTTATAATAGATCATCATAGAAGAAGCCCAGATATGATAGAAAATGATATTTTGAATTATATAGAAGTATATGCTTCTTCAACATCAGAAATGGTTACTGAAATAATTCAATACATGGTAGATAAGCCAAACTTAACAAGAATTGAGGCTGAAGGCCTTCTTGCAGGTATCTTTATGGACACAAAGGGATTTTCATTTAAGACTGGTGTGAGAACATTTGATGCTGCATCTTTCTTAAAATCATTAGGTGCAGATCCTATAGAGGTTAAAAAGATGTTTACTGATGATTTAAGCAGCTATCTGCAGATTGCAGATACTATAAAGTCAGCACAGGTAAATAATAAAGTTGCTATTGCAATTACTCCAGAAAACATAGATACTGTAATTGTAGCCAAAGCAGCAGATGAATTATTAAATATATCAGGTATTTCTGTAAGTTTTGTTTTAGGTAAAATAGGAAATGATATATATATTAGTGGAAGATCCCTTGGGGATATAAATATTCAAATTGTTCTAGAATCTTTAGGTGGAGGCGGACATATGAATATTGCAGGAGCTAAAGTATCAGATACAACAATAGATGAAGTTATTATAAAATTAAAAGAATCAATAGAAAAATACTTAAGGATAGGTGAATAATTATGAAGGTTATTTTATTACAAGATGTAAAGAAGATTGGTAAAAAAGGTGAGGTTATTGAAGCATCAGATGGATATGCAAGAAACTTTTTATTTCCAAGGAAATTAGCAGAAGAAGCAACTGCTTCAAACTTACACATTTTAAATAATAAAAAAGAAAATGAAAGAAAACAAAAATTAGCTGAATTAGAAGCAGCTCAAAAGTTAGCAGCAGAGTTAAAAGGAAAAGAAGTAAAGATTACAGCTAAAACAGGTGAAAATGGAAAGTTATTTGGTGCAATAACAAGTAAAGATGTTGCAGCATTAATTAAAGAACAGTATAAAATAGATGTAGATAAGAAAAAAATAGTTATGGATACAATAAAGGTTGCTGGAGGATATGAAATAGACGTTAAATTATATCCTGAAGTAAGCACAAAGATGAAGGTAATTATTGTGCCACAAGCATAAGGAGGATTTAATTTGAATTCATATGAAAACTCTAATATATTAGAAGAGGTTATTTCACGTAATTTATCGCTTGAATCAAAAATAGATGCATTGTATGGAATAACAAAAAATGTACTTGATAAAGGTGCATTTAGAGCAAGAACTATAAGATTTAAACTAGATAAATATATACAATCATCAGATCCTTGTGACAGAATTTTTGCTTTAAATACAATACTTTCAGAAGGTAAGGGATTGAAGGCTGTACCTAAGGAAGAAGAATTAGAAAAGAGTATTGAAGCTACAATAGGTCTGATTTCTGATGAATTAGCAAAAAAATATGTCCAAAATAAAATTGAAGCTCAAGTTGAGCAGTCAATCATGGAAAAACAGGAAAAGTATATAGATGAAGTAAGGCTTTCTGTTATCAATAAACAAAAAGGCGTTGAAAACAAAAAGACTCTTGGAAAATTAAATAACTTAATTGAATTAGACAGTAAAATTACAAGCAAAAATATTATGAGTTTTTTAAGACCACAGAACTTTAATCAGGTAGTTGGTCAGGATAGAGCTGTAAAGTCATTAATATCAAAGCTTTCTTCACCATATCCTCAGCACATAATTCTTTATGGGCCTCCTGGAGTTGGAAAGACTACAGCAGCAAGACTAGCACTTGATAAAGTTAAAAATATTCCATTCACTCCTTTTGATGAAAAATCAAAGTTTGTTGAAGTTGATGGGACAACATTAAGATGGGATCCAAGAGAAATTACTAATCCATTACTTGGTTCAGTTCATGATCCTATATATCAAGGAAGCAAAAGAGATTTAGCTGAAATAGGTATACCTGAACCTAAACCAGGCTTAGTTACTGAAGCTCATGGTGGAGTATTATTTATAGATGAAATTGGTGAACTTGATTCTATGCTTCAAAACAAGTTATTAAAGGTTTTAGAAGATAAGAGAGTAGAGTTTTCATCATCATACTATGATCCAGACGATGAAATGATACCTAAGTATATAAAGTATCTATTTGATAATGGAGCTCCAGCTGATTTTGTATTAATAGGAGCTACAACTAGAAGTCCTAGTGAAATAAATCCAGCTTTAAGATCAAGATGTACAGAAGTTTACTTTGAACCTCTTTCTTCTAAAGACATAGTAGCTATTATTAATGATGCTGCTGAAAAATTAAAAGTTAAATTAGAAGATGGAGTTGCTGAGAAGATAAGCAACTATACTTTTGAAGGAAGAAAAGCTATTAATATGCTTACTGATGCATATGGGTATGCATTGTACTCAAGTGATTATTCTGAAGATGAGTTAGAAATTAAATTATCTCATTTAGATGAAATAATTTCTATTGGCAGATATACTCCTTTTGAGAGATTAAAGGATATTAATAAAAGGGAAATAGGTCACGTTTATGGTTTAGGCGTAAGTGGATTCTTAGGTTCTACAATTGAAATTGAAGCTGCAGTTTTTCCAGCAAAGAAAAAAGGTGCTGGTGTAGTAAGATTTAATGATACTGCGGGTTCTATGGCTAAGGATTCTGTGTTCAATGCAGCGTCTGTAATAAGAAGCTTAACAGATAAAGACATCAAGGATTATGATGTTCATGTCAATGTTATTGGCGGAGGTAAAATTGATGGACCTTCAGCAGGTGCAGCTATTACAACATGTATAATAAGTGCATTATTAAAGAAGCCTATAAGACAGGATATAGCTATTACTGGAGAAATATCTCTTCAAGGTAACATAAGACCTGTTGGCGGAATCTTTGAAAAGATATATGGTGCAAAGAGAATGGGAATAAATCTTGTTTTAGTTCCAAAAGAAAATGAACATGAAATTCCTTTAAACAATACAGATATCGAAGTTAGAACAGTTGAAACAATAGAAGAACTTATGAATATTGCATTTAATTAGATAGATAATGCACAACCTGCAATTTACTAATGTTTATTGGGTGTTGTGCATTTTTCTTTTTGTTTGCAAATACTAGATTTTATAATATAATTTTTAGTATTGGAATTAATAAGAATGAGAGGAGGAATAAACTTTGGATTCACCAGTTATGAGAAGTCTGCCTCAAAGTATTGAAGCAGAACAGTCAGTAATAGGTTCTATGATTATTGATAAAAATGCTATTGCGAAAGTGCTTGAAAGCTTAGAGGAAGAAGACTTTTATAGAGATGGACATAAAGTTATATATAAGGCAATACTAGAAATGTTCAGAAATGATATGGCAGTTGATCTTGTTACTCTTTTGGAATACCTAAAAAGTACAGAAATGCTTGAAAGAGCAGGAGGAGTAACTTACATAACAGAAGTTAGTTCTTCAGTACCATCTACAGCAAATTTAAGTTCATATATAAAAATAGTTTCTGATAAGTCTACTTTAAGAAAGCTTATCAAGGCATCTACCACAATCATAGAAGAAAGCTACAATAATCAGAGCAATGTGGAAAGTGTAGTTGATGTTGCTGAAAAGAAGATATTCAATATAGCTGAAAATAGAACTTCAAAGGATTTTGAATCCCTAGGTGATGTTTTAGAAAGAGGTTTCATGCAGATAGAGAAACTCTTTAATAATAAAGGTGAAGTTACAGGAATTCCTTCAGGGTTTACTGATTTAGATGCAAAAACATCAGGATTTCAAAGTGGAGATATGGTTCTTATAGCAGCAAGACCATCTATGGGAAAGACTACATTTGCTCTTAATATCGCTGAACATGTAGCACTTAGAGAGCATAAAAGTGTAGTTATATTCTCACTGGAAATGTCTAAGGAACAGCTTGCTTATAAACTTCTCTGTTCTGAAGCTAATGTTGATATGTTAAAGCTTAGAACAGGTACTTTAGATGATCAGGACTGGGAAAACATAGCTATGGCAAGTGGACCACTTTCCAAGGCTAAGATTTATATTGATGACACTGCGGGTGTTACAGTTATGGAAATGAGATCAAAATGCAGAAGATTAAAGATGGAGTACGGAATTGATCTTATTGTTATAGACTACTTACAGCTTATGTCTGGAGGAGCTGGTTCTGATGGTAACAGACAACAGGAGGTATCAGAAATTTCTAGATCAATTAAAGCTTTGGCTAAAGAAATGGAATGTCCTGTAATAGCATTATCACAGTTATCCCGTGCACCTGAACAGAGAGCTGACCACAGGCCAATGTTATCAGACCTTAGAGAATCAGGTTCAATAGAGCAGGATGCTGATATTGTAATATTCCTTTATAGAGATGAATATTACAATAAAGAAACAGAAGATAAGAATATTGGTGAATGTATTATGGCTAAACAGAGAAATGGCCCAGTTGGAACTGTAAAACTTGCTTGGCTTGGTCAATACAGTAAATTTGGTAACTTAGATGTTGTTCATAATGAATAAAAAGGATTATTTTTATAGATATAAGAAATATTAATATAATATTTCTTATATCTAATTTTTATTGAGTAATAATACCCTATACTTATAGAACATTATTATAATATTTATTTATGCAACTATATTTTATAGAGTTTAAAAGCTAGTAATTAATTTATGATAACTAATATAAAAATTATATATTAAAAATTATTAAAATAGATTTTAGGAATTTTAAGTGATAAACTATCATTATAGTAAACATGGGAAATTTTATTGGTATTTATATTTGGTAAGTAAAATAATTTTGTAGCTAAAGTTTTTAGTGAAGAATTTTTATGCTTAATTCGTATTATTAAAAAACTGTTCTTGTAATATATTTCAAAAAAGTTATAGTTCTGATAATATGGATTTATTATTATTGAATAGTGATCAGAAGATTCTCTAATTTCACAAATTGGAATTCTTTCTGTTTTTATATCATGATAAAGAACATTATTAATAAAAGTATCAATATTAAAAATTTTATTATTGTATACTATAGAAGTACAGGTCATATAAATTCCTCCCTTCAACTATCTATAGTTTGTGATATTATAATACAAGCTATCCTATGATTGTAGTGGTGGAAATTAAAAATATTAATATAAAAACATAAAAAATGAATTAATAACAAAAAATTTTTAAAATGGGGGCTAGAAAATGAGTAAAAAAGTAGGTTTTATAGGATGTGGAAATATGGGAAGATCTATGGTAGGAGGATTAATAAAATCAGGTTTTTTAAAAGCTGAGGAAATAATCGTTTCTACAAAGACAGAAGCTTCTTCAAAGAAATTAAGAGATCAGTTTAATGTAGAAACAACTTTAGACAGTAAGATTGTAGCCAAAGAAAGTGAAATAATAATTTTAGCTGTAAAGCCTAACATGTATGAATCCATAGTAGAAGAAATAAAGTCACAATTAACTAAAGATAAATTAATAGTTACTATTGCCGCAGGAATATCAGTGGCTGATATGGAAGAATGG
>JAEWQX010000150.1 GCA_023399035.1 Bacillota bacterium
ATTCACCAACTTCCACATATCCTGCAACGAGAGCATACTTTCTGTATTTTCCTCTTGAATACTTAGTAAGAAGAATCTTATCCTTATTTTTTACTCCTACAATAACAGCTGGTGCTATTGATGGATACACGATATTTTTACAGCTGCTGCAGCATACTGCCCTTTCCTTATCATACATTTCCATACTGCTTCCGCATATGCTGCAGAATTTATTCTTTGAATACCAGTCATATAGATGCTTCCCAGTAATTCCTCCAAAAGCTGTCCATTGTGGCT
This sequence comes from Bacillota bacterium, assembly GCA_023399035.1. Lineage (GTDB taxonomy): Bacteria > Bacillota > Clostridia > Clostridiales > Clostridiaceae > Clostridium. The sequence continues at coordinate 277 of JAEWQX010000150.1, forward strand.
TCATTGTCCTGAATACAGAAGTGTTTTCTTTTTGTAAGAATTCATAAGTTTCTTCATTGGCTTCCTTTACCATAAAGAAGTTTATGTCATCTATCTTTAAAAGATGTATTAAATCATCATTAGAAATACTGCATTTAACCTTTAAATCCTTATATTTAGGTATAGAAACATCATCATTGTCTTTTTTCATAAAAACTTCATTACCTTTAAATATCAATATATAATCTTCATCCTTTACGAATTTATCTTTATTATATGTATTGTCATACCTATGTGGTGAAATTTCCTGTATCTTAATTTTTCCTCCAATTCAAATATACTTTTAATTATAAACTAATTTACATGAAAAATATATGTCCTGCATTTATGATAACCGTTTTACTGTCATGAGGTAATAAATGATAACCTATGCTCATATGAATAAACTTTTCCAATAAGTTTTTATCATATTATGGAATAAATAAAATACAGCCCCAGAATATTATATTCGGGACTGTTCTGCTATAATGCTTTAATGGCCTTTATGTTTTTCTTTTCTCTTTTGTCTTTTTATTTCATACTGCCTCTGTTCTTCAAGTTCCTTTTCTTCCCTGGAACGCTTCCTGTGCTCTATCTTGTTTTCTTCATGCTGTGCCTTTAAGGCAATCTGTGCTTTTGTGCCGATTCCTTTGTTTTGTACTTCCTTGTGTATCATCCTCTGTACTCTCTTTGGATTTTCTTTTTTTACATGTAATGATTTTTCATTTTCATCATCTTGTAACTCAAGCATCTTAAACTTTAATGAGTAATAATTTCGAAGTACGAAATCATAAACCTCTGCTTCTTTAGGCTCAGCTCCAAATGTAACCTTGCAGGCCTTGTACTGAGAACCTTCATACCTTTCAAAGACTCCTATCCAAAATGGATTGCTGAAAAGAATAGTAAGCTTTACTGCATTTATCATAATGTTCCCTCCTAGTAAAAAAATATATAGAGAACGGACAACCCAGGAGGGCAGGTTACTGCTATTATAATAATAGGTCCTGACTACCAACAGGACAGTGTTTTTATCTCCTTATTTATTATACACATTCCTTTTTATTTTATAAACATCATGGCTTACAAAATTTACATTCATTTTCTCTTGCTGCTCTTCTTTCCTTCTTCAGGAATTCAAGAAGTTCTAAATTTGTCATATTATTTTCCTCAATTTCAGCTAGCTTGTCTAATTCACACCTGCATTCACCGCATATATCAATTCCAATAACTTTATTCTTGGCAATAATCCTATGGAGGATGCTTTCAAGCTCACTGAGCATCATGTCTCCCTGACTCCAGTTTGTATCTATGACTTCTTCACTGAGCACATCCTTGTCTATTGATATATACACAGGATATTCTTCTATTTCACTATTTTCATATTCCCATGTATTGAATTCATCCTTATCTATGCACACAATCCTCTCCATATATTTAGGTTCTATAAGTTTCTTTTCCTCCTCACCTACACCGATGAGTATTACGTTTTTAATGAAGCTGTTTTTATCAATTGCATTCATCACCCATGAGCCACAGCTCAATATGCTTCCAAACAAAGGCTTCTGCATATCTGAGTGATGGTCAAAGATTACAAGGTTAAAATCCTCCTGTATCTTTTCCATCCAGAATTCTGAAACATAATGATAATTTCCCGAATCAATAAAATGTATTCCCTTGGGAGATAAATCTGAAATCTGATCTTTTATAATTCTTTCAGCCTCTTTATCACAATAACAGCTTGTCCCCTCAATACTGCTGCATTCTATCCAATTTATATTATCATGCTTATAGAAATCTTCCTTTTTATAGATGTTGCTGAAATTCATTATTGTTATATATGTATCCTCGTACTTTTTAAAACTCATTCCATTTCCCCCTTTTCTATAAATCATATGGAAAATATCATTATTTTATTATATTAAAGATTATATATTCAATATGTGTATTTGTTAATATAGATAATATTTATCTGCCATATATCCTGTAATACTAAATATATTCAGATTCATAAATATGACTTTTATATACACAAAAAAGCAGCTGTAATACATCTAAAATGTAAAAGCTGCTTTCCTGTACTTACATATAATATTTCTATGCTCAGCTGTAATAATTCACCATACGGCTATTCAGCTGGAATATATTTTTTCAAACTTTTTAATCAACAATGAATATATATACTTTAACTGCTCACCAGCACACATCCATAATATGCTCACTTACTCCCTGAAACGTGTCTATATCCTATTGTGATAATATGTCCTTCAATTCCTTCAATGAATGTATTGTATACTTAGGAACTATATCCGTATCATTGACTGTATTTTCTTTGCATATCCAGCATGTATCTATTCCTGCAAGGTTTCCGCCTTTTATATCTGAAGTCAATGAATCTCCAATAACAAGAGCTTTTGAAGGGTCAAATCCATCTATGTTTTCTTTCACATGATCAAAGAAAAGACTGGATGGCTTGTTTGCTCCTACAATTTCTGAAATAAAGCATTTTTCGAAATAGCGGTCTAATCCAGATCCCTTCATTCTAAAATTCTGTGTTTCTCCAATTCCATTTGTTATTACATACAGCTTGTAGTCCTTTTTTAATTCTGCAAGAACTTCATGAACATATGGCATTTCCTGTATTCCCTTATTTAAATATGAACGGTATGTGTCTTCATAATGTCTTCCATCAACTTTCTTCCCATACATCTCCATAAGCTTGGCAAATCTTGTGTTTACAACATCATCAATTGTAGTTTCTCCACGTTCTACAGCCTTCCATAGCTCATGGTTCATTTCCCTATATCTTTCATACAATTCTTCAGAATATGTCTCCCCTTCATCAATTATTGTATTCTTAAAAGATTCTGCTTCATTTGCATCAAAATCAAGCAGTGTGTTATCTACATCAAATAATAATATTTCGTACTTCATTTGTATCCTCATTTCCTATTTTTCTTCTTTTTATTATCTTTTCTGTAAGATTTAAATCTCATTTATACTAAATTGTATTTCTATTATATCAAAAAACTTCAACATGAATGTATAAAATTGAACTTTTATACATGATTTCTGTCGTTTATAAACTTTTAAAGATTTTAAACGCATTAAGGACTTCCATTACTCAGCTTATATATATTATTCCATAAAACAGCAGTATTAAAACAGTTATTTAACTATTTCAATACCGCTGTATATTTATTTTTAAGAAATCTGTCTTAAATAAATCTATTTATTGATTATTTTGAAATCATGCTAAATTTTAAATACGCTTATTGATTTTGTAACACTTTCAGACATTGATGTCAATTCTTCAGCACTTGTATTTATCTGTTCAAATGCTCTGGCTTGTTCATCTATTGAGCTGTTTATTTCTTCAACTACAGATGCTATTTCCTGTGACTTGCATGCAACTTCTTCTGTAAGCCTTAAGACTTCATCTTTTGTGCTGTTTATTGAATCAATATCGCGGCTTATTGTATTTGTTATTGAAATCATGTCATTTACAGCATATGCCATGCTTTTAAATGAATTGCGTACATCATTATATGCTGAAGACTGCCCTTCATTAAGCTTTTCAGATTCAGCTATTGTCTTCTGCGTATAATCAACAGTGCTGTTTATAGTATTTATATTTTGAGCTATATTATCTGTAGATTTTTGAACCTGTTCTGAAAGCTGTCTTATTTCCTCTGCAACAATGGCAAATCCTTTTCCAGCTTCACCTGCCCTTGCAGATTCAATTGAAGCATTTAATGCTAAAAGGTTTGTCTGTTCAGATATTTCTTCTATTATGTTTATAGTATTTGAAATATTGTCAACTTGAATGATAAGCTCTTCTACAGATTTCTTTACAGCATTGAAGCTTTCGTTAGACTTAGAGCTTGCCTCCATAAGATATTTAATCTTTTTCACACTGTCATTTAACGATTCTGCTACTGCTTTTCCCTGTTCCTTCATTTTGCCATTTTCATTTTCAAGGACATCAATGCTCACTCCAAGTTCTGTAGTCTTGTCACTGCTTATTTGTGAATTTGCAGCCTGATCATTTACGCTTTGTGAAATCATAGATACCTGATTTGTTATTTCACTATTAGATGCACTTACTTCTTCACTTGTAGCACATAAATTTTCACTTGAGCCTTGAAGATTTTCTACAATATTAGAAGTTCCTGATATCAATTCAGATATTCTTCTTATCATATTATTGAATCCTGAAGAAAGATCATATATTTCTTTGCTTATATGCGATTCTTCCATCTTTATGGTGAAATCTCCTTCAGAAAGCATTTGAACCTTTTCTGTAATGTCCACTATTGGAGCGCTGAACTTCTTAGCCATTATATATACTATAGAAATTGATACTAAAAGTAGTAATGCAGCAACTCCCCATAAAATTATTCTTATTTTAAAAATTGCGCTGAAAATATCACTACATTTTCCTTTAATGAATACTTTCCATCCCAGTCCATCTACCGTTTCATATGCAGCTATATAATCTGTATTATTATATTCATATTCCAATACTCCATTTTGTGGCACATTGTTTCCATCTACGCCCGGTACCCCTGAATCTGCAAATGATTTTCCTATAAGTTCATTGTTATCATGAAATACAAAATTACCCTGGCTGTCTGTTATAAATCCTTCAAGTCCTTCATTTTCATATTGATGTACAATTGCTTCATAAACACTTGTATCTAAAGCCGCTGTAATAACTCCTATTTTCTGGCCGTCTTTAGATATAGTCTGTGAAATCATATTAACATTTGCATTTAGTCTGTCAGAATATACAACATCATCAACAACCAGTTTATCTCCATTCATTGCACGTTTGAAATATTCACTATCACTGCAGTCATCACCAACAGCATCATCAAATACTGATGAATATATTTTTCCTTCACTGTTCATTACATATATATTTAATATATCATTTCTGCTGTTTGTTTCATTATAAAACATATCATTAAATTGATGTGATAATTCTGATGCTCTTTCACTTTCGCCCCTTACTTCATCTAATGAATATTCAAGAAGTTCAAGCAGATCCTGATTTTGAAGGTACATATTTAATTCATTTCTTACCGATTCAAGCTTATAATAAATAGTATTATTTATTCCATCTATGCCAGTCAGCAGCTTGCTTTTAGTTGAATTTTTCACTGCTTTTTCACTTTGCACTACTGCTATTTCTGTCAAGCTTACAATCGTCATCATTAATAATAATCCTATTGCAATCATCAGCTTAAACTGCAGTGGAATTAGCTTTTTTTCCTTACCTTTATTTTTCATAACTTCACCTTTCTTAAATTATTTATAGACAATTCATATTATCGTTCTCTAAATTAGGAACTTAAGGTTTATAATTAATTTTTCTACAAATAGATACTTATTTTTTATAATTTCCATCTATAAATTGAGCAACGTTATAATTACTCATAAAAAAAGAAAAGCATTATATGCTTCTATTAAAAGCAATATAATACTTTTCATAAATAATACAGAGTTATAGATATAATTAATGATAATTTATCGTAGTAAATTAAATGTACACTAACAGCCATATATTACTCATACATATAATCTCTTGTCATTGGAATTCTGTCATTGACATTCTTGCTGAAAAGAATCTGATGAATATCTATATTGCCGCACTTGAAAGATGCTGCACATGAATTAAGATACATCCTCCACATCCTTATAAATGTTTCATCCTTTGTCTTCTTGATTTCATCTAGTGAATTTTCAAAGTTGTCTGCCCAGCACTGCAGTGTTTTTACATAATGTCTCCTCAAGCTTTCAACATCTATTATGTGGAACCTTTCCTTTGATATATACTGTATAAGCTCTTGAATTGATGGAACATAGCCTCCAGGAAATATGTACTTATTAATCCAGCTGTTTGTTCCGCCTTCATCAATATTTGTTATACAGTGAAGAAGAGAAATTCCATTATTATTCAGTAATTTGTTTACAGCGCAGAAATACTCTTCAAGGTGATTCTTGCCTACATGTTCAAGCATACCTACGCTTACTATCTTATCAAATTTCATGTCTTTTATTTCCCTGTAATCTATAAGCTGGACTTCTGCATAATCTGTGAGATTTTCTTCTTCAATTCGCTCACTTGCTTTTTCAAACTGCTGAGTGCTCAATGTTATACCTACTGCTTTTACCTTGTATTTCTTTGCTGCCTGTATTATAAGATTTCCCCAGCCGCATCCTATATCAAGCAGTGATTCGCCTTCTTTTAAGTTGAGCTTCTTTAATATATAATCAACCTTATTTTTCTGTGCATCATTCAGTGAATCGTCTTTATTTTTAAAATATCCGCATGAATATGTCATAGAATCATCAAGCCATAATTTATAAAAATCATTTCCAACATCATAGTGGAATTCTATGTTTTCCTTGGCTTTCTTAATATTATTTGAAACAGATTTTATTAACTTTGAAGCTTTGCTGCTGCCTAAAAAGCTCTCTGAACTGTTATATAATGATTCTATTACATCCTGAATACTGCCATCTATTTCAATCTTCTTGTTCATATATCCTTCACCAAAAGCAATTGATGGATCAGAAAATATTTCACTTTTATGTATAGGTTCATTCATTATTATCCTGAATTTAGGATTTCCATATCCGTAGGATTCCTTGGTGTTATCCCAGAACACTACTTCAAAAGGATCACTAAAACTATTTTTGAACAATGTTCTGTAGAATGTCTTATCTCCAAGCATAACTTCTACCTCATTTCTTTTATTATGTTATTTTATCAAAATAAACTTATAATTTTTATACTTTATAAATTTCTACCTATATAATATTTATCACCAGTTTTTATCAATCTATACATATGTTTTATAAATTATTAAAACAATCCTATGATTATGTCAAAATCATGCTTTATTTATAAAAATTCAAATAAAAATATTCATATAAAATAATAAGCATGAAAATGTATTAGTCATGGAAATTTCAATATGCAGTGATTTTAATTAGAGAATTAAATTCATTATAAAAAAGGCTGCCTTAAATATAAGCAGCTATAGTTACAAAGTCACAGAAAAATTAAACTCATTAAATAAAGCATCACAAAAACAATAGTTAAATAGTATAATAACTAATAATGTATAACTTCAATTAAAAGAGCCTTATCTCTTTCTTTTGAAAACAAAAAGATTAAATTTTATAAATTCCATATCACATTATTATCCATTATTGCAAACAACCTTTTATTAATAATATCTATAATTCTATATTCATAATCACAATTTACAAAAACTACATGCAAAAGGAGATTTTAAAATGCCATATAACAATTTATTAAGAGGTTATCCAGATGTAGCAAGGATTTACCCTGTTATAGTCAATGAAGAAAATGCTGGCTTTTTTCAAAATAAAAATGGAAATCTTTATTCTGCAACTGTTGGAAGCGATGATCCATTAAAAAATGCTTCTTATTTCATACTTTTTAATCCTCTTCACTCAATGAGAGATATTTATATACGCAGGATAGTCCACACCAATGTGTCCTCTGTTCCTGTCCTTGTAAAAGCCTACTGCAACTGCTGTGACCTGCTTCCTAAAAGTGCCGTTCAATCAAACCGCATAACAAACAATAATACACGTTACTGCGATGTTCCGCCTACTGCCCAGCTTTTTACAGGTTCTACAATACCGTGTATACACAACACATCTATGCTTGAATATGCAGTCCAGCCATATGAAAACTTTGTAAATGAAGTCAACGGAAGCATAATCCTCAGCCCAGGATCCTATTATTTTGAAGCTTCAAAATGCCTCACTTCTGATTGCGTTACAGGCCAGATTTCAAGCATAAGCTGGTTGGAACAGCCTATAAGAAGATGTGGCTGCAACTTAGCTTTTGAAACAGAAGATTAAAAAGAGTTTTAGTATGAGTTATGAAACAAAATAATTCCAGGCAGATATAATATCCAGCCTGGAATTATTTTATTTTTCACCATATCTCTTTCCATTTAGATTTCCCATATCATATAATTTCTAGATATGTTTTTTCTTAAATTTCATGATATAGGGATTCCTATAAAATGAATATACGAGCTGTATGCACATAAAGCACCATATTACAGGTTCACATATTATTACTCCAAAGTATTTTAATGATGGAATAAAGAATATTACAAACAATATTTTTCCGCATAATTCAATTATGCTTGAAACAAGCGGCACAACCTTTTTCCCTATTCCCTGAAGTGCATTCCTCAAGTTTACAAGCACCCCTAATACAGAAAAGAATGGTGCATTTATAATAAGATATTTAGCTCCATTTTCAATGACTGCAGGTTCACTTGATCCTGACAATACCTTGACCATTGTTTCAGCTCCCAAAAACAATATGACTGATATTATAATGCTCCATAAAAGAGCAAGCAGATTCCCATAACGAACAGCTTGTCTTATTCTTTCACCCTGATCTGCCCCCTTATTTTGTGATACAAATGTAGAAAGGGATAATGATATTGTTCCCACAGGCATCATGCAGAATGAAAACAGTTTTCTTGCAGAAGTATGTCCTGCAATTATAAGATATCCTAAATTATTGATGGCTGTCTGTAGAATTACTGTACCTGTTGAAACAATTGAAAGCATGAATCCCATAGAAAGACCCTGGCCAAGCAGTTCTTTATATAATTCCTTATCAAATATAAAATGCTCTCTTGATGGAATTAAAATAGGATTCTTTTTATAAATATATATGAGGCATAAAACTGCTGAAATTCCCTGTGCAATAACAGTTGCAACTGCTGCACCAAATATGCCCATATTAAACTGAGTAATGAAAAATACATCAAGGATAATGTTCAATACTGATGATATCACTAAAAATATCAATGGCATTACACTGTTTCCAATTGCCCTTAAAAGTCCTGCAAATAAATTATAAGCAAACATAACTCCTACACAAAGTGTAAGTGTTGATATGTACGAATATGATTCATTTATTATTTCTGCCGGCGTATTTAAAAACTTCAATAATGGAAAAAGAAATAATGATGATATTACCATTATTATGGCTGTTACAAAAACTCCAATGACAAGAGAACCTGCAACAGACTTCTTGAGAAGCTCTTCATCATTTGAACCATAGCTTCTTGCAGTTACAATGCTGAGTCCGTTTCCTATTCCAAGTGCAAATCCTACTAAAAGATCATATACTGCTGTACATGCACCTATTGCAGCAAGGGAAGTATCTCCGAGAAAATTTCCTACAATCATGGTATCCATGGTATTGTAAAGCTGCTGAAATATGTTTGAAATCAAAAGCGGAATTGCAAATATTATCAATGACTTTAGTATGCTTCCTTTAAGCAGATCTGTTTTTAAGCTTATCATATATGTTCCTCCATTTTCTTTTTTAAATTTAATCTTTCCTCATTTCATATAAAAGCAAAAATATATATGAAAGTCTAATCCAGTTATTTCCACAATTAAATATATACTAAATATACTCATTAAATCAATATATTTGTAAAATAAAACTAAACTATTTTAAATAATAATAAAGCAATAAGCTGTTTCTGAATAAATAATAATTCTAAAACAGCTTTAATCAATGTATAGGATACCTTTACTGTTGATTACTTGTCTTGCTGCAGTATTCAGCCTTCTTCCATGCTTCATATATTATACAGCTTGACCATACATACATAATTATACGTGGAAACATGCTCAAGCATCCTCTCAGCTTACAATGTCAAAATAACTCAAAGCACCAAAACTGCTATGATTGTAGAAATCCTCCAGTGTAAAAATCCTTCTTTCTCCCCACGTTGAGAAATCAATATAGGTCTTGTCTACATTCTCGAAAAGCCTTGTTACAGTCATCCAGTGCCAGTCAAATTCCTTAAGTACGCTGTTTTCAAGCATGAGCAGTGCCAGCGGCTTGTCCTCACTTAAAGCCTTCTTAATAAAATCCTTTACATTAGTGAAACAATCTTCTGTTGTTATAGCATGAGCTTTCATATCAATACCCTTGTCCTTTGAAAATCTCCTTACTTTATCGTTAAAGTAACTAACAGATGTCACACCTTTAACTGCGTCTGGATGGATATATTCTGCAATACTCTCCATATGGTGAAGAAAATTATCCTTACTCATATCGTCATAGTCATATAAAGTTCTATTTCTGCCTTCAACTGCACAATATGCTGTTATGTTTGCAGCTGCAACAACACTGCATCCTGCTTTTCTTAAATTACTGCTTTTAAACCATGCCTGTGCCCCTCCATAGTAGGATCTTTTCCCATCATATATTTTTATAAAATCAACTGAGTTATTAAGTGCAACACGATCATCACATAAAACCATATTGATCATCTCTTTTTATAAAAAATCTATGATTATATTATACTCTTTTTACCATTATTTAACATATATTTATGAAAATAATTTCTGATTTTATATTGCAAAAAGTGAATACAAACAATATGCGTCCATTTTTAAAGCTTTCCATTATGCTCTCAGCTATATATTATTATCTTATACATTATCTGCCATTTAGACTTTACATCAATTGATTATTTACTGCATATTTATTTTGCACAAGTTATGACTGAACCCTGTTATTTATAAATGACGTCAAATCAAAGTGCTTCATGACTGTTTCAGCACTCCATAAGCTGCCAGGCTCTCTCATTTCCTCTATACAGCATGATGAGCTTATTTCCTTATGCTCCTCTTTTGTAAAACATACTTTATTTTTAAATGGAAGAGAGTCAAATTTCTTTAAGGTTTCATAAGTACATGTTTCATTTTCTGCAAGGATTACTATAAGGTCATTCCAGTTAATCTTATTTATTCTCCTATACCACTTTGAAGCTGCTTCTTCCTCATCCTTATAATGCATGAAAAATACTTCAATATCATGAAGCCTTGCCATTGGAAATTTTATAGTGAGCTGAGCTTTTTTAAATTCATCATAATACATAGATTGTTCAGGTTTAATAAATTCAAGCTTCTGTGAAAGATAGAATTTGATATGTGCCAGGAATTTTACATAATCTTGTGCAAAAATGAATAAGCCCAGTGTAGGCGTTCTGTATTCAATATTATAATGCTGACAAATAAAGCCCCCAAGACAATTATTGCATATTATACTAAAACTGCTGTTTTTCAATTCTAATTCTGCTCCACATTTTTCTTCCATGATAAAAACATCTCCTCATTGTATATTAATTCATATTTTTGTGCTTAATAAATACAACACTAAATAAAAATATATTAAACTTATTCTTTAATAATATATCTATATTCTCCTATAAATGTATCTTTTAAGCACTTACATTATACCATATTATGTTATTTTTCTTATAAATAAAAATAAATTTTTATAATTTATTAATACAATTTGAACTAACGGTAAAAATAGTAATATAAATTTTCTTTTTTCACATTTTTTATATAATTTTTATGATAAATCTTTTGACTATTGCCATATTTTATTTTATAATTGTTATTATCTAATTCTTAGTATTAATTGTATATAAATATAATGTTTTGAAAGAAGGCTTAAAATATGAACAACACTTATATCTCGGATTCTATAAAATACATTGGAGTAAACGATAAAACACTAGATTTATTTGAAAGCCAGTATAAAATTCCAAACGGCGTTTCATATAATTCATATGTAATTTTAGATGAAAAAGTGGCTGTAATGGATACAGTTGATAAAAGAGCAGGGATAGAATGGCTAGAAAATCTGGAAAGAACTCTTGAAGGAAGAACTCCAGATTATCTTATAATTTCACATTTGGAACCAGACCATGCTGCAAACATTAAGAATTTATCTGACAAATATCCTGAAATGAAAATAGTAGCAAATGCAAAAATATTCGGTATGCTTCCACAATTCTTTGATATGGATATAGAAGATAAAAAAGTGATTGTAGCTGAAGGTGATGAATTATGCCTTGGAAGCCATACACTTCAATTCTTCATGGCACCTATGGTTCACTGGCCAGAAGTTATGGTTGAGTACGAAAAAAGTGAAAAGGTTCTTTTCTCAGCAGACGGATTTGGTAAATTTGGTGCACTAGATGTAGATGAAGACTGGACTGATGAAGCAAGAAGATACTACATCAACATAGTAGGTAAATATGGTGCTCCTGTACAGGCATTATTAAAGAAGGCTGCAACTTTAGATATTAAGACAATATGTCCTCTTCATGGTCCTGTATTAAATGAAAACTTAGGATACTACATCGATAAATATAATAAATGGAGCAGCTATGTTCCTGAAGAAAAGGGTACTGTTGTTGCATATGCTTCTATCCACGGAAATACTGCATCAGCTGCACAAAAAATGGTAGAAATCCTTAAGGAAAAAGGTGAACAAAACGTTGTCTTATACGATTTATCAAGAGCAGACATGTCACAGGTAATTGCAGATTCATACCGCTTCGATAAATTAATCGTAGCTGCTGCAACTTATGATGGAGGAATGTTCCCTTGCATGGAAGATTTCCTACTACATTTAAAACACAAAAACTTCCAAAACAGAAAAGTTGGAATTATAGAAAACAGTTCATGGGCACCTGCTGCTGGCAAATGTATGAAATCTCTTTTTGAAGAAATGAAAAATATATCTATCTGTGAAAATTTAGTTTCTATAAAATCTGTAGCTAAAGCAGAAGATATAAAATCAATGAATGATTTAGCAGATGAAATTTTAGCATAATGTAATTAATAAGCCTCAGAACCATTGAAAATATATGGTGATGAGCCTTATTTTTTTATATCCTCATAATATTTTAAAAGCTATTCTATTATGATTGAAGAAAATACAGGTTCAAATTCACTGCTATTATTATTTTACCGTTACTGTATTTTATTTTTAAGTGCCTGCTCAAGTTCATCTCTGTTATCCATTCCGCAGAATTTCAATATTTCTTCTATTGAAGAAAACTCATCAATTTTTTCCGAAACATCACCTTCTGCCACGCTGGATTCAGATTGTTCATTTTTTAAAGAAAGGCCCTGCTCCATTTTAGTAAGACATTCACTGCATACACATCCTTTAAAATCTGCATATTTTTCATGAAGTCCAGTATTTATTTCAGGATAAAGGTTAAAAAGAAGTTCCTTTAAAGAAGTACATGAACATCCATCACATTTATCAAGAAGGAATTCCCTTACATATATTAATTTTTCAATATAAATCTTGTAATACTCTTCTTCGTTATCTTTTACTTTAACAGCTGGAATCATAATGCTTATATCATCATCGTATAAAAATAAATAATCATTGTTTTTATCTATCTTTAAATCTTCGCTGTCTATAAATGTTCCAATAAATTCGCTGCTTTCAATTATATATTCATCAATATCCGAATCCTCTATCAGCTTTAATATAAATTCATCTGAAATGCAGCCATCAGAAAATACATATTTATTCTTAATAAGTTCATCATAGTTTTCATCCTTGACAAGTCCCTTTACAAAACTGTCACTGCCCTTTAATAAACTAAGTATATCTGCAATACTGCTTACTGAATTTATCTCACATGTAACAATGCTATTATTGATTTTATCTTTTAAATGTAACATATATTAATTCCTCCATATCAATATTACATTATACTATATTTGGCATGCTTTGATAACTCAGCGCCTCTAAATTCATGTATCCTTAAGCTTATTCCTATCATATTAAGTAATAATTAAAAGTGAATAGCCTTCTAAATCCATTGATATTACTTATTTCAGCAAATAAAAAACACTATAATTTCCTCGTACAATAAAAAACAGTCTTCAAACTTTTAATCCGTTTAATAATTTTTAATAACTGTCTTTGCTTATTTTACTTTCAATTATGATTAATCAATTTAAATTATATATGTCCGAAAATTCAATATTAAATTTTTCCACCTTGGAATTTAAATTTTTCTCTAAAAACATGATTTATTTTATGATTAATTATTTTTCTTATCTGTTACTATTAATATATTATATATTTTTTTCTATTTTTTCAATTAACAACACAAAAAGACCTTATGAAAGTTTACTTTACATAAGATCTTATATTGAAAGATCAATGCTCACAACTGGAATTGTGAATAAAGCATCAATCTCTTCTATATTTAAAATTATTTTTTCCTTTTATAAATTTATCAAGAACAAATTTTAATTATGAGCTATATTTTTGTAATTACTCATTGTTAAATATATCTTCTATTAAATTTTCAAAATAATCTATTTGTGGTACATATTCTCTTCCATCAATGAATCTAGCCAGCCCAAAATCAATCAAAGCAAGTTCCATGTTTCTTTTTACAATTACATCTAGGAAGACGAATATCCTGATGAACTACATTATTGTCATGCAACACTTCAATAAGATCTAAAAGCTGCCCAGCAATACGATAAATATCTTCTTTCGTGTATCTAATTCTAGCTCCAACTTATATTTTTTATTTTTGCACTTTAATTCAATAAAACTCCACATACAAATTGTAATAAACAAATTTATCTTTGAGTTTAAACATCATATTCTGCTGATTCCTCAGCAACTCTGTCAAATTGGGCAATATCACAACTGCAAACATATCCACTCATTTTTTCAGCCTGCTTTAAAACTATTTCCAATGCTTTTTTAGCCTGCTTTGGTGGATAATCATATTTTTTTAGCAGTCTCTTTATTATTGTTCTCATCTTAGCCTGAGCACTTTTTCTTATACTCCAGTCTATTGTGACACTTCTCCTAATAGTATCAGTTAATTCATGTGCTATTTTTTTCAGTATATCATCAGACATTAATTCTTTTACAATATCATCATTAGTAAGTGCATCATAAAAAGCTATTTCATCTTCACTTAAACCTAATGCATCACTT
>JAEWQX010000165.1 GCA_023399035.1 Bacillota bacterium
GTTTTAAATGGAGTGCCAGATAATGCAGTCTTAAAAGAAGATTGTGCAACTTGGACAAAAGAAAATGCATTTTATTCAAAGGATGTTACAGACAGTGTTGGGTTAAAAGTTGAAAAAGCCATAATATGCTGCAAATCCTTTCATGCAAAGAGATGCCTCATGTTTTACAGTTGGGCTTATCCTGAAACAGAGTTTTTCATATGTCCAGTAGATATTCAAGGTATAAATAAAGATAACTGGTTTAAGGATGAATATGGAATACAGCAGGTTATGGGAGAACTATCACGCTGTGGAGGACAGTTTAAGAATGCCGTTGAATATTGGGCACAATTCTTAAACACGATTTAAAGTCAAATTCATTTTTCTTTGGAGATATGAAAGATGAATTTGACTTTAATAATTTTCAAAGTATTCTGTTCATAAGTATAATTTTATTATATCTGATAGTTATTTTATTTTTTTATTATCTAGGCATTCCAGCAAATAAACTGATTAACCATATTATCGTAATAATTGTGTCAGTTTTTCGTTCAGTTCCATATGAAAATTTAATATTTTTTCTGTTTTTCCTTATATATATGGTCAATGCACATGAAGCTGCTACAGCTAGAAATATTAAAATCGTAAAAAAGCTGGATGGAAGTACATTTATAAAAATTAATAAATTCATGAATGCAATTATAAGCATTACAAGACGATATCCTTTAAGTATTGAAATGTAATTATTCATTTAAATCTGCTCCTTTTTATACCATAAGAGATATATAATGAAATTGATTACTGGTATTGTAGCATGTATTTTTCGCTTTATCTACTAATAAGTATTTAAAGTATATATTTCAGAAAAAATGTATATTTTTTTATATCAGTATTGTTATAAAATATAAAATAATATGAAAATGGTAATAATAATGATATAATTAAATGACTAATGTTAAAATATATTGCAAAGTGAGAAATTAATATGATTTATGAAAGTTTAGAAAAAAAGATTAACAAATTAGATAATGATATTGAAGCATTAAGAAGAGCAAAGCATTATCTAAGTAACAAAAATGAAATTAATGAAATTATGGATAATTTAAATAAGGAAAGACAGGTTTATGCTGATGAAATATATCTTGGTGATGGGATAGCATACACTGAATGTATAAATTATATAAGATTAATGATGAATAAGGAACTTGGCAGAGATGAACAGGCTGAGCTTCTTGAGTATATTAAGGAAATACATGGAAGAAAATGTCCTAATGTAAGTAAAAAGAGTTATGGACTAAATGCATGGCTTAAGCATCTTGATGTTGAATGTGATTGGATTCAGCATGAAGATACAGAATGGGCAGGCTTGATTATAACTAGAATTATTCCTAGAGTCAATAATAATTAAATATGTAAGTATAAGAGTCATGTATGTAATTATATGTTAATTACATACATGACTCTTATTTTGTAAGATAATTATTAATGTTAAAAGATGTGTATCATATGTAAAAAACTAGTTAAAATGTGTAAAAACACCTTAACAAATATTTATGTGGAATTAAATTCTTGTATAATGATTCTTGTAGTTTAATTATAAATAATATAATTAGATAGTAATGTAATTTCGGAGGCGTAATAATGATAAAACGTGCAAAAAAAATAATGATTATTTTACTGACATTAACAGTTGTTTTAAGTGCAAGTGCAGGGGCTTTTGCAGCAGACAATGATGGATGGACTGAAGCAAGTAAAACAGCAGCCGCTGATAATGGTGAATGGGAAAAATGGTGTGAAGAATGGGAGGAAATAAAGAATAATCCTACACAGATTTCTTTAACACCAGGCAGGGATGAAACTGAACTAAACTTTTCATGGTATTCGAAAAAATCTAATGAAAAACCAAGGTTTAAATTTGGTAAAAGATCAGATTTAAAAGATGGAAAAGAAATAAATGTGATTACTGAAGAAGCTGTAAGTGGATACACATCTAATAAGTGTATTGTTACAGGATTAACTGAAAATACTACTTATTATTATAGTTATACTATTGATGGGAAATGGACAGAACCAGTTTCATATAGAAGCAGAAATGCCAATGAATTTGATGTTTTATTTGTAGGAGATCCTCAGATTGGTTCTTCAAGCGCAAACATAGCAACAGGTGAAGAAGCTGAACAGGGTCAGGATAAAGCAACTAGAAATGATAGTTTCAACTGGAATAATACTATAAACACTGCATTAAAAGATAATCCGACTATAAGTTTTATGATTTCAGCTGGGGATCAGATACAATCAAGAGATAAGAAAAACCCAAGTAAGACATATGATAAGAATGAAATTGAATATGCAGGGTATTTAAGTGCAGATGCACTTAAGTCACTTCCAGTAGCAACTACTATAGGAAATCATGATGCACTAAGTGGAAACTATTCTTATCATTTTAATAATCCTAATGTTTCAGAATTAGGACAAACTTTAGCAGGTGGAAATTACTATTATACATATGGAAATACTCTTTTCATGGTATTGAATACAAACAATTATAACATTGCAGAGCATAAAGATTTTATTGAAAAAGCTGTAAGCGAAAATAAAGATGCAAAATGGAAAGTAATAACACTACATCAGGATATTTACGGTTCAGGTGAACATTCAAATGAACCAGAAATAGTATCTTTAAGGTATTCGTTAGTTCCTATATTTGAAGATAATGATATTGATGTTGTCTTAACAGGTCATGATCATGCATATTCAAGATCTCATATACTATCTGGAGGATATAAAGAAAAGGATACATCTAAATTATTATCAGAAGATGATTTTGAAAAGTACTTTGATGGTGAAGCTGAATATGATGATAAATATGAAGAATATTTGAAATATGTTGAGGATAGAAAAGCTGTTGAGGCAACTGCAGGAGATGTTAACAATGTGGTTGATCCAGAAGGAATTCTTTATATGACTGCAAACTCTGCATCAGGAAGTAAATACTATGATTTGGTTACTAGAAAACAATCATATATTGCATCAAGATGGCAGGAAGATGTTCCAACATATTCTACAATTCATATTAGTGATACAGAATTTTCAATAAGTACTTATAGGACTGATAATGGAGAAAAAATAGATGATACATTTAAAATAACTAAAACAAAGTAGAAAAGCTTATAAACAGGGATAACGTATTAAAACAAAAGTAGAATTAGAAATTGATAAATATGTTTTAAGAAATTGTGGGAGTAGGTATAGAAGCTTACTCCTATAGTTTTTTCAGGAGGTCGGAATATGCTTTCAAATTTATTAAATAATAAGAAGGATAATATAAGAAAGGTAATAATATTAACATTAGTAATTGGATTTTGTGTATTTTTATTGTTTTTTAATAATTTTCAGAGAATTCAGCTTGTAAATAGAGAAGGAACGAGTTTTGAAAAAGGAATTGTTACTGAGATTGTAGATGAAAATAAAAATACACAGGAAAGCAGGCAGAAAATAAAGGTAAAAGTACTCAGTGGTGAATTTAAAGGACGAACTATTGATGCAACAAGTTTTTATGGATATCTCTATGGAGCCAAATGCAGCGTTAACACAAAGGTTATTTTAAATTTAAGCACAAGTGGAGATAATTATGCTGCATCAGTATATAGCTATTATAGAGAGCCTATAATTTATGGATTTGTTGGACTTTTTGTATTGATGTTATGGGCTATTGGAGGTAAGAAAGGCCTCAAGTCAGCAGGAGGATTATTTTTTACATTCATATGTATATTGTATCTATTTATACCTATGCTTTATAAAGGATTCTCACCATTCTGGTCTGCTGTTGTAGTTGTTATTTTGACTACAATTGTAACAATTTATCTCATAGATGGATTTACAGTGAAGTCTGTAAGTGCAGCTCTTGGAACTATAATCGGAGTTATAATAGCAGGTGCTTTTGCAGCTGGGTTTGGGTATTTCAGCAGAATATCAGGATATAATGTATCAGATATTGAAGAACTTGTTTTCATAGGAAACAATACAAATCTTCAAATAGGAGGCATATTGTTTGCTGGGATTTTAATAGCTTCTCTTGGAGCTGTTATGGATGTGAGTATGTCAGTTGCATCTACAATAAATGAAATTCATGAAAAAAATCCTGGACTTAACAGAAAGGAATTGTTTAAATGCGGAATAAATGTAGGCCGCGATATGATGGGAACTATGTCAAATACATTAATTCTTGCATTTACTGGAGGGTCTATTAACACATTGATTTTATCATATTCATACTGCATGCAGTATAATCAGGTTATGAATATGTATTCCATTGGAATTGAAATAATGCAGGGGATATCAGGAAGCATTGCAGTGATTTTGACAGTTCCTGTGGTATCATTTATATCATCAACACTTCTTGTAAATAAAAACTTAAGAGAAGAATTTTGTGAAGGTTAATATTGACTATTTAATAGAAAAGATATATTATTGTATTGAACAGGATTAATATGTCCTGAATAATATGAAAATATAAGTATAGATTTCAATATAAAGTGAGGGACGTTTGTGAGTGTCTAGTATCAATAAATAATAAATTTAATAATAATTCAAAAAAAGCTGGGGTGAATAACCTTTGTTTGTTGTTGAATTAATTAAATTATGTATGCTAGACAAGTCATGAATTTTCTTTGCAGAGTAGTATTTAAGAAGCAGAATTATACTGCTTTTTTAGGCAATGATAAATTTAAGCTGTGGAAGTATCCACAGCTTTTTATTTTGAAGTTGGATAAATTCTGTTAATCAATTGGAGTACTGATAACTTTATTATCTCTGAAAATAAAAGTTAGTTTTATCAGCTTTTGGGAGAGAGTATTTGTTATCAATATGAGTTTAGAAATCTATACGAGATTCATGGCTTGAATACTTGAGAAAGAGGGATTTGAACTATGAATAATATTAACATGACATTTAATAATTTGAATTATAATAAACTACATTATGATAAGCTAAAAGAAATCGTAAAATCTTATTGTGTAAGTGGCCTTGGAAAGAAATTAATTGATAAGCTTTATCCAAGCAGCAGCATGAAAAATGTAAACAGGATGCTAGACGAAACAAGCGAAGGACGTAGACTTTTAGATGCAGGATATCATATTCCATTAGAGGGAATTTTTGATATATGTCCTCTTCTTGATAAGATAGATAAAGGAGGAGTACTTGAACC
>JAEWQX010000202.1 GCA_023399035.1 Bacillota bacterium
CAGCCGCTTTTCATTAAATTATGAATACTGAAAGGAAAGAAAATGACAGAAAGATGGTTTATTAAAAATAAAAAGATGGATTATAAGTACATGGCCTCTAAGTATGGAATTACAGAACTTATGAGCAGACTTATAGTAAACAGAGATATAACTGATGATTCACTTATAAGGAGTTATATTAATCCAGAATTCAGTATGCTTCATGAACCTAGGGAGATGAAGGATATGAATAAAGCTATAGATATTATTCTTCATAAGATAGAAAATAAAAAGAAAATAAGAATTATTGGAGACTATGATGTAGATGGCGTGATAAGTGTATATATCTTATATTCTGCACTTAAAAGATGCAATGCAGATGTAGATTATGAAATCCCAGATAGAATAAAAGATGGGTATGGAGTTAATGTAAATATAATTAAAAAAGCAAAAGAAGATGGTATAGATACAATAGTTACGTGTGATAATGGGATATCAGCAATTGAGCCTATTAAAACTGCTAAAGAACTTGGTATGACTGTAATAGTTACTGATCACCATGATATACCTTTTATTGAAGATGAAGATGGAAATAGAACAGTTATAAGGTCAGAAGCAGATGCAATATTAAATCCAAAGCAGGAGGATTGTAAATACAAATTTAAATCTTTATGCGGGGCAGGGGTTGCATTTAAATTAATACAGGTTTTATATAAGGAGCTTGGAATTGATGAAGAAGAAGCATTTAAATTTATAGAGTTTCTTGCAATAGCAACTGTGTGTGATGTAGTGGATCTAGTAGATGAAAACAGGGTTTTTGTAAAAAAAGGTTTGGAAAAAATAAACAACACAGCAAACACTGGACTTCAGGAACTTCTCATTGAGTGCGAAATTCAGAATAAAAAAATAGGTGTATACCATCTTGGATTTATAATAGGGCCATGTATCAATGCATCGGGAAGGCTTGATAATGCTAAGAAAGGTGTACGTCTCCTTTTAAGTGATGATGAAAAAGAAGCTACTCTTTTAGCAAAGGAACTAGTTAGACTTAATGAAGATAGAAAAGAAATGACTATGAATGGGGTTGAAGAAGCTATAGAAATAGTAGAAAATTCAAATATAAAAAATGACAAGGTATTTGTAATTTATCTTCCTCATATACATGAAAGTCTTGCTGGAATAATTGCAGGAAGAATAAGAGAAAAATATAATGTGCCAACCTTAATTCTTACAAAAAGTGAGGATGGAGCAAAAGGTTCAGGGAGATCAATAGAAGAATATAATATGTTTGAAGAACTTGTTAAGTGTAAAGATTTATTAGATAAGTTTGGAGGACATCCAATGGCAGCAGGTTTTTCACTAAAGGAAGAAAATATAGATGAATTTAGAAAGAGGCTTAATGAAAATACAACATTAAGCGAAGAAGATCTTCTGAAAAAAGTTACAATAGATACAGTTCTTCCGCTGGATATAATAACATATGACCTTGTTAATGATTTAGGGCGTCTTGAGCCATTTGGAAAAGCAAATCCTAAGCCTTTATTTGGAGAAAAGGATGTTAATGTTATTAAAGGTATGATATTAGGCAAGAATAGAAATGTACTTAAACTTAAGTTGAAAACAAAGAACGGTAAAGCAATGGATGCAGTATATTTTGGAGATATAGAAGAATTTGAAGAAAATATAACTGAAAAATATGGAAGAGATCAGCTGATAAAACTTTATGATGGAAGTTATAATGATGTAAAACTTGATTTAGTTTTTTATCCAGATATTAATGAATATAATGGAAATGTAACTATACAGGTAATAATACAAAATTATAGATAAGATTAATTTTATAATAAAAAACAAATAAAAAATATCATTAATTAATGAAATAAAAAATTATTCAGTATTTATTGAATTGTTAGAAAAGTTTAATAATTGATGATAAGTGTATATATTAATTGTATAGTGTATGTAAAATTTTTATCAGGATTTAGTAATTAAATATATTGATTTGTAGAAAATATTATGAATTAATATATGATTCATGTATTTTTAAAAGTATATAATAAATAATACTCCTTGAGAGTATTTATTAAAGTCTGAAATAACTATATTATAAGATATGTAGATAGTTAATTTTATTATATAATCAATTTGAAGTGGATAATTAAAGAGAGGATGATTACTTTTGAGTAAGTATAAAATAATAATGACAGGCGGAGGAACAGCAGGACATGTAACTCCTAACCTTGCATTAATGCCTAAATTAAAAGAGAATAATTTTGAAATTAAATATATAGGAAGTAATGATGGTATAGAAAAAGAAATAATAACAAACAATAATATACCTTTTTATGGCATATCTTCTGGAAAGCTTAGAAGATACTTTTCTATGCAGAATTTTACTGACCCATTTAAAGTATTAAAAGGCATTGGTCAGTCACTGCACATACTTTCTAAGGAAAAGCCTGATGTTATTTTTTCTAAGGGGGGATTTGTTGCAGTTCCTGTTGTAATTGCTGCTTCAATGAAGAAAATACCTGTTGTGGCTCATGAATCAGATATGACACCAGGTCTTGCAAATAAACTCAGTGCTCCGTTCTGTGATAAACTATGTGTTACTTTTAGGGAGAGCCTTAAGTATATAAAGGGAGATAAGGGAATATTAACAGGAAGTCCTATAAGAGAAGACATATTAAAAGGAAATAAATCTGAAGGTTTAAAAATTTGTGATTTTGAAGGCAGAAAAGAAGTATTATTCATAATGGGAGGAAGCTTAGGGTCCCAGCTTATAAATAATGAAATAAGAAAGAATCTTAAAAGGCTTCTTAAGGATTTTGATATTATCCATATATGTGGAAAGGGAAATATTGACGAAAACCTTACAAGCGAAAAGGGATATAAACAGTTTGAATATGTTAGTGAAGAACTTCCACATTTAATGAAGTGTGCAGATTATATAATTTCAAGAGCAGGAGCAAATTCAATATTTGAATTCTTGGCTTTAAAGAAACCTACATTGCTTATTCCTCTATCTAAGAAGGCAAGCAGAGGAGATCAGATTTTAAATTCAAGGTCTTTTGAAAAGGAAGGTTATTCTCTCGTTATTGAAGAAGAGGAGTTACAAGGGGATGCATTATATAATAAAATTCTAGAGTTAAAAGAGAAAAAAGATGAATTAGTAAGCTGTATGAATAAGAGTGAATCAACTAATGCGGTAGATTCAATAGTAAAAATATTACTTAATAGTATAAATAAATAAAAAATATAAATATTATATTTATTTCTTAAAATAACCCAAATTATGCAATCAAATCTTGCAAAAAAAATTATGTGATATATAATAAAAGAGTAAGTTCATTTTAGGAGATAGAAAAAGTTAATTATTTAACAAGAAGATGAGGTGCTATTAAATGAAAAAAGTTTCAATCATTTACTGGAGCTGTGGAGGCAATATTGAAGTCCTTGCAAATGTGATTGCAGATAGTGCAAAAGAACATGGAGCTGAAGTGAATTTAAAGCATGTAGCAGATGCTGAAATGAAAGATATAATTAATGCAGATGCAGTTGCTTTTGGTAGTCCTGCAAAAAATTCAACTAAAATCGAACAGAGTGAAATGCAGCCATTTATTGATGAATTATCGGCTTTAAAGTCGGAATATAAAAATAAAGAATGTATTTTGTTTGCAACTTACGGGTGGATTGAAAACACTTTCATGGATATTTGGAAGGAAGACATGAAATCTCAGGGGTTCAATGTAATTGGAGATTTAGCAGTTAAAGAATCACCAACAAGAGCACAGGTTCAATATGCAAAAGAACTTGGAAAAATGCTTGCTCAGTAATTCAAAAGTTATAATTTTTGAGTTTATAATGATGTGATATTGAGAGTGGAGCTTAATCGGAACATTAGTGCAGGTGTTATTATGATATTTTGAATGTGCAGAATATCTGCTTTGATGTAATTAACTGAATTTAGATCTCGAGTATTAAAGTGTTATTAGGTGGTCTTTATAAGACTTACTTATATAAAAATTTAAATTACCTAAATTTAAGTTTTAACAATAGAAAGAGGGGTCAACGCGATGAGAAAAATGAAAACTATGGATGGTAATACTGCAGCAGCTCACGTATCTTATGCATTTACTGAAGTTACTGCAATCTATCCTATCACACCATCATCACCAATGGCAGAACATGTTGATGAATGGGTAGCACAAGGTAGAAAGAACATATTTGGACAACCAGTAAAGGTTATGGAAATGCAATCAGAAGCAGGTGCTGCTGGTGCTGTTCACGGATCTTTACAAGCTGGAGCATTAACAACTACTTACACTGCTTCACAAGGTTTATTATTAATGATACCAAACATGTATAAAATCTCTGGTGAAATGTTACCAGGTGTATTCCATGTATCAGCTAGAGCATTAGCTACATCATCATTAAATATCTTTGGAGATCACCAAGATGTTATGGCAGCAAGACAAACTGGTTTTGCTATGCTTGCTGAAGGTTCTGTACAAGAAGTTATGGATTTATCAGCAGTTGCTCACTTATCAGCAATTAAAGCAAGAATTCCATTCTTAAACTTCTTCGATGGTTTCAGAACTTCTCATGAAATTCAAAAAATCGAAGTACTTGAATACGATGAATTAGCTAAATTATTAGACTGGGATGCAGTTAAAGCTTTCAAAGCAAACGCATTAAACCCAGATCATCCTGTAACAAGAGGAACTGCTCAAAACGCAGATATATATTTCCAAGAAAGAGAATCAGTTAATAAATTCTATGATCAACTTCCAGAAGTTGTTGAAGGATACATGGCTGAAATCACTAAGTTAACTGGTAGAGAATATCACTGCTTCGACTACTATGGTGCACCAGATGCAGATAGAGTTATCGTAGCTATGGGTTCTGTAACAGATGTTGCTGAAGAAACTGTAGATTACTTAAATGCAAACGGACAAAAAGTCGGTGTTGTTAAAGTAAGATTATTCAGACCATTCTCAAATGAAAGATTATTAGCAGCTATTCCAAAGACAGCTAAGAGAATCGCTGTATTAGATAAGACTAAAGAACCAGGA
>JAEWQX010000204.1 GCA_023399035.1 Bacillota bacterium
ATATAAAAGGACTATTTGATAATATTGACCATGAATTACTCATGAAAGCTGTAGAATTACATACAGACGAAAAATGGTTGAAACTTTATATAAGAAGATGGCTTAAAACACCTTTTGCAACAAAGGAGGGAATACTTACAGAGAGAAAATCCGGTACTCCGCAAGGAGGTGTCATAAGTCCAGTATTAGCAAATATATTTTTACATTATGCTTTTGATGTATGGATGGAAAGAAATTACCCAATAGCTCCTTTTGCTAGATATGCAGACGATGCTATCATACATTGTAAATCTGAAAAGGAAGCAAAAGAAATAAAAGAAGCTTTAAATCAGAGAATGAAACAATGTAAATTAGAATTACATCCAGACAAAACAAGAATTGTTTATTGCAAAGATGAAGACAGAACGGAAGATTATCCTATAACTCAATTTGATTTCTTAGGATATACATATAAGGCTGTATATATTAAATGTAAAGATGGAAAGTTAAGAAACAATTTCATAGCTTCAGCAAGTCAAAAAGCGTGTAAAAATTTAAGAGATAAGATTAAAGAATTAAAATTACATAAGATGTCTGGAAGCAGTATAAACATTATTGCAAAATCAATAAATCCAATCGTCAGAGGATGGATAAATTACTTTGGTAAATACAATGTATCAGCACTTAAGTACACTATTAAATGTATAGAGAGTAGGATAGTAAGATGGGCTATGAATAAATACAAGCACTTCCGTGGGCGTAGGCAACGAGCCGAAAAATGGCTCTCAGAATTAAGAAATAGAGAGCCGAAATTATTTGCACACTGGAGCTATAGATGAATTGATATTGTTGAATGATAAGAGCCGTATGAAAGGAGACTTTCACGTACGGTTCTGTGAGAAGTTTGAGGTGCAATTCCTCTTACTTACTCGACTGAGAGGACGGAAAACAAAATAATTGTTTTCCTCCTACTCGATTCACCTAAAAAAGGCTGGCACACTATTTTTTAGTGCGACAGCCCCTTGTTTGATAAATAACAAATTAATTAATGCTGATATAGTCAAAAAAATATCTATTAGTTTTTAATCCATTGAATAATTCACTAGAGTTTATATTTATATTTTAATTTTGAACTTAATTTTTCATAAAATTTATCCCCCTATATTAATTCTATTTTATAGATATAAAAATGCTAAAAACGTATTTTTTACACTCTGATAATATTAAATATAAAAAAATATTGTTTTTTTTATATAATTTTTAATATTAATATAAAATGAAAGAGCTATAAAGCATATTAAATTTGATTAAAATAGAAAAAGTTGTTATAGGAAATATTGACAAATAATAAAAAAAGTTCTACTATTTTAATATGTTATAAATTTAACAAACCGTGTATGAAAATTTATACATAAATTAAGAAAAAATATATATAAACACATTATTGACAATATATGCAAAGTGATATAAAATTTCACTTGAGAAGAGATTTCAAATAAAGAAATGTATGGTTTTATGAAATGCAGGTAAAGTAATTAAGTGTTTATTATGGAATGGATTTACTCATCGCGTCTCTTTCTTTTATAATGCATATATCATTGTAATTAAAAAATTCATTTCATAAATAGAATTTCTGCAGACATTTTCCAGATGGCTGAGTAGTTGCAGTCATTATGAAGTATATTACAGCATTTCATAAAACACGTTACATAAATATTATTGATATTGTGATGTAAAATGCAGTATCAATAATAAAAAATTAATTTTAGCTGATACCTAATTAATAATATAAATTGTAAAAAATATATGTATCTAGTATACAAGGAGGAATGGACATGTTACAAAAAGAACAATGGGAAGGCTTCGAAGGAAGACTATGGAAAGAAGAAATCAATGTCAGAGATTTCATTCAGAAAAACTATAAACCATATGATGGTGATGAAAGTTTCCTTGCAGGCCCAACAGATGCTACAAACAAGCTTTGGGGCAGATTACAGGAATTACAAAAGGAAGAAAGAGCTAAAGGCGGAGTACTTGACATGGAAACAGAAGTTGTTTCTGGTCTTACAGCTTATGGTCCTGGATATATTGATGAATCTTTAAAAGACCTTGAACAAATCGTTGGTCTTCAAACAGACAAGCCTCTTAAGAGAGCATTCATGCCATATGGTGGTATCAGAATGGCAGAACAATCATGTGAAAACTATGGATATACACCAAATCCAGAATTACACAAAATATTCACTGAATACCACAAGACACACAACCAAGCAGTATTTGATGCTTACACACCTGAAATGAGAGCAGCTCGTAGCAGCCATATCATAACAGGACTTCCAGATACTTATGGACGTGGACGTATCGTAGGTGACTACAGAAGAGTTGCTCTTTATGGTATAGATTACCTTATAGAAGCAAAAGAAAATGATAAAGCTAACTGTGGTGACGGAACTATGACAGATGATGTTATCCGTCAAAGAGAAGAAATCTCAGAACAAATAAAAGCTCTTAAAGATATGAAGAAAATGGCTGAAAGCTATGGATATGATATATCACAACCAGCTAAAAACGCTAAGGAAGCTGTTCAATGGTTATACTTTGGATACTTAGCAGCTATCAAGACTCAAAATGGTGCAGCTATGTCAATCGGACGTGTTTCTACTTTCATTGATAT
>JAEWQX010000223.1 GCA_023399035.1 Bacillota bacterium
GCTTAATGCACATGCAAAGAAAATATTATAAAAAATAATAGTGAATTTATTTTCACTATCTCCTATAATCCTTATCATAGTAAAGGCCATACCTGCGCATAAGGCTCCCAATAATCCAATTAATGATGGTATTATTTTTAGGGACATGCTTGGCTTTAGTATGAGTATAGATCCGATTAAAGTCAGAATAAGAAAGAAAATTTGTCTTTTGTTAACTGCATCTTTCAGCATGATTATTCCAATGATCACAGCAAATGAAGGGCCGAGCTTTGAAATCATCGTTGCATCGGATAAAATCATATGGTCAAGTGTGTAATATAAAGCAGCAAGAGATAAAACTCCGCTCAATCCTCTTATTAAGAGACGTATTCTATTTTCCTTCTTTCCGATAAATGAAATCTTGTTTTTTATCATTATCATTGAAATTATTAAAAATGCAAGTCCGTTAGAAATAAAAGCTTTCTGATACAGTGATATTCCTGAAGCAAGCTTGCTTAATAAATTCATTGTTGTGAAAAATATTGATGACATTATCATAAAGCATATTGCTTTTAATCTTTTGTTTAACTTCATATGATATATTCTCCTTATAAAAAGTATTCTAAATACATATATGCCATATTATTTTGTCCAAAATAACAAAATCATATTCCAATGAACTATTTTATTTTTAGAATGTAGTATAATTATAAATGGGTTTATTTTGATTATTATGATTGGTTATAGATTTATTTAAATAAAAATGAGCAGAAATAATTAAAGAGGTGATAAAATGAAAAAGCCAGTTAAAAGAGCATCAGTAATACACGACTTATGTGGAGTGGGAAAGGCAGCACTTACTAATATACTGCCTGTTTTATCAATGCTTGGAATAGAAGCCTGCCCTATTCCTACAATGATATTATCTTCTCATACAGGAGGGTTAGGCACACCTGTAATAGTGAAGCTGGATAATTATATTGAAAAAGCAGTAAATCATTATAATGAACTTAATCTTGATTTTGAAGGTATCTTTATAGGATATTTAGGAAGTATTAAAAATGTGGAAGAATGCATCAATTGTTTAAAAACTTCAAATATACATGATTCAATTGTTATATTAGATCCCATATTTGGGGATAACGGAAGGTATTATAGTAACTTTGATGATAATTATTCTAATAGATTGAGAGAAATTATTAAGTTTGCACATATAATAACTCCTAATTATACAGAGGCATGTTTATTGTGCGGTGAGGAAATTTTAGAATACATAGAAAAAGAAGATGTACATAAAATCTGCAGGAAGCTGTGTGAGTTTGGATGCAGAAATGTAGTCATAACAAGTGTTCCTCTTAAAGATAAAGATCTTATCGGTACAGCTGTATATATGAAGGAGGACGATAAGCTTCATATTATAGAAAGTGTAAGACAAGAAAAAAGTTATCCTGGAACAGGGGACATATTTACATCAGTATTATTAGGTAGTTTAATGAATGGTGCTGACTTAATAAAAGCTTGTGAATGTTCTTGCGCGTTTGTTGAGAAATGTATGAACATCAGCAGTCAGTATGAGTATCCATCAAAAGAGGGAGTATTACTTGAAAAGTGTTTGAAATACTTGTATGACATCAGAATGATGCTATAAGTGATTACGCATTAATAACAAGCAAGACAAACGGGAATAGTAATTATGATACTAAGGTAATAGGAGTGGAATGATATGATTAATACAATAACTTTAAATCCTTCATTAGATTATGTCGTAAAAGTTGAAAATTTTAAAGCAGATGCTTTAAACAGAAGCAGCAATGAACAGATCTATGCTGGAGGAAAAGGTATAAATGTATCAATTGTTTTAAAGAATTTAGGCGTTGATAATACTGCACTTGGTTACGTTGCAGGATTTACTGGCGATGAAATATTAAGACAAATAAAAGAGCACAATGTAGACTGTGACTTTGTAAAACTTAAAAGTGGAATGTCAAGAATAAACGTCAAGCTTAAGAGTGATGGAGAAACAGAAATAAACGGTTCAGGACCAGACATAACTGAAAAGGATCTTGAATCTCTTTATGAAAAAGTAAATAAACTTGGAAAAGGTGACTTTTTAATACTTTCAGGAAGCATCCCAAATAGTGTTCCAGATGATATATATGAAAGAATAATAAAGAGTCTTTTAGATAAAGAAGTAGAATTTATTGTAGATGCTACTAAGGATTTATTATTAAAGGTATTAAAATATAGACCTTTCTTAATTAAGCCTAATCATCATGAACTTGCAGAAATGTTTGATGTAGAGCTTAAGAGTGATGAAGATATAATCACATACGGAAAGAAGCTTCAGGAAATGGGAGCAAAAAATGTTCTTATATCAATGGCTGGAGATGGAGCTATATTATTACCGGAAAATGGTGAACCAATAAAGAGAGAAGTGCCTAAGGGAGTTCTTAAGAATTCAGTAGGTGCAGGAGACTCAATGGTTGCAGGATTCTTATGGGGATATCTTAAGAATAAAAACTTAGATGAAGCATTTAAGATGGGTATAGCAACAGGAAGCGCAAGTGCATTTTCAGAAGAACTTGCAACAAAAGAAGAAGTAGAAAATTTATTATTACAAATGAAGTAATTTGTTATAATCAGCCTATGCCTATATTAATATATAATTTTTAAGTGTCATGCATTGAAAAATGTATGATGCCTAAAAATTAACACTTAAGTAAACCTTATCATAGATGAAATCGATGGATTTCAAGTATAATTTATATAATAATTTATTTGAGGAGGAACAGAAAATGAGAATTGTGGATTTATTACACAAACAAGGAATGAATCTTGATATTAAACCAAGCTCTAAAGCTGAATGTATAGATATACTTGTAGATCTTATGGACAAAACAGGTAATTTAAATGACAAAGAGGAATACAAAAAAGCTATACTTGTAAGAGAAGACTTAAGCACAACAGGTATAGGTGATGGTATAGCAATTCCACATGGTAAGACAAAAGCAGTTAAACAAGTAAGTCTTGCTGCAGCAGTATGCAAAGATGGTGTTGATTATGACTCATTAGATGGAATGCCTGCAAATCTATTTTTTATGATAGCAGTTCCAGCCAACAGTGATAACTTACACTTAGAAGTTTTAGCACGTCTTTCAACTATATTAATGGATGAAGAATTCAGAAAACAATTAATAAACTGTACTGATAAGGATAAATTCTTAAAATTAATAGATGAAAAAGAAGACGAAAAATTCCCTGAAGAACCTAAGGCAGAAACAAAGCCTGCAGATGGATCTTACAGAGTATTAGCTGTAACAGCCTGTCCTACAGGAATAGCTCATACTTACATGGCAGCTGAAAGCTTAGAAAACAAGGCACGCGAAATGGGAGTCTCTATAAAGGTTGAAACTAACGGTTCTGGAGGAGCTAAGAATATTTTAACTAAGGAAGAAATAGAAAAAGCTGAATGTATAATAATTGCAGCTGACAAGAATGTTGAAATGACTAGATTTGATGGAAAGAAAGTCATAAAGACGAAGGTTGCAGACGGAATTCATAAATCTGAAGAATTAATAAACAGAGCTACAAGGGGTAATGCTCATGTTTATCATCATGCAGGAGGAAGTGAAGAGGCTTCAGATTCAGGCAGGGATGAAAGCATAGGACGTCAGATATACAAGCATTTAATGAATGGTGTATCACATATGCTTCCATTTGTAATAGGCGGAGGAATATTAATAGCTTTAGCATTCTTATTGGATGATTATTCTATTGATCCTTCAAACTTTGGTATGAACACACCAGTAGCAGCATTCCTTAAGACAGTTGGTGGAGAGGCATTTGGATTTATGCTTCCAGTACTCGCAGGATTTATTGCAATGAGTATAGCAGACAGACCAGGTCTTGCAGTTGGTTTTGTAGGTGGAGTTCTTGCTAAACTTGGTACTACCTATGCTAATACATTTGATTCAAGTATTCCAGTAGTAAGCGGTGGATTCTTAGGTGCATTATTTTCGGGTTTTGCAGCAGGTTACTTAGTTCTTGGATTAAAGAAATTATTTGATTTATTACCAGATGCTTTAGAAGGATTAAAACCAACATTATTATATCCTCTATTTGGAATAGGGCTTATTGGATTAATCATGGTACTTGTAAACCCATTCTTCGGTTCAATCAACACTGGTATTACAAATATACTAAACTCAATGGGCGGAACAAGCAGAGTTCTTTTGGGAATTGTTGTTGCAGGAATGATGGCAATCGATATGGGTGGTCCATTCAATAAGGCAGCATACGTATTTGGTACAGCTTCACTTGCAAGTGGAAATTATGAAGTAATGGCAGCAGTTATGGCTGGTGGTATGGTTCCACCTCTTGCAATAGCACTTGCTACTACATTCTTTGGAAACAGATTTACTGAAAATGAAAGGAAATCAGGTATAACTAACTATATAATGGGATTATCATTCATCACTGAAGGTGCAATACCATTTGCAGCAGCAGACCCATTAAGAGTTATTCCATCATGTGTAGTTGGTTCAGCAACTGCAGGTGCAATTTCAATGATATTCAACTGTACATTAATGGCTCCTCACGGAGGAATCTTCGTAGTTCCTGTTATAGGAAATCCATTAATGTACCTTGTGGCAGTTGCAGCAGGTGCAATAGTTGGAATGATATTATTAGCTGTATTAAAAAAGCCGGTTAACAAATAATAAATAAGCACACTCATTTTAGTCTCTCCATATATAAACTGCATCATAATGGATCAACACCATTGTGATGCAGTTTTTCATGCACGATTATATACAGTTGAAAGTTGATAGTTTATTATTCATAAACTATCAACTTTTAAGCTTAATTATAGGCCTAAATAATATCAAATATATCTTATTTTACTTTAAAAAAATTATGTGAAATAGTTAATTTATTGTTCATAGAATCTCACTTACAATCATAGATTATAGAAATAAGTTTATTTGTAAAGAAGGGATATAATTTTGAAAAGGATAGAGAGATTTATTGCAAGCATTATGATAATGACTGCCTGTACTGTATGTATTCCAGCATATGCATGGACAAGTGAGTTAAATGGATGGATTAACGGAACAAAAGGATGGTCTTATATGATAAATGGCATTTATTTAGATGGGTGGCAGAAAATAGATGGAAAATGGTATTATTTTTATAAAGATACAAATTTCATGGCTCATGATACAATCATTGAAGGATATTATATAAATAGCAGTGGAGTATGGACACAAAATATACCCTATGGAATAAGCATGATAATGAAAAATGATATGAATTATATAGACAGCATATTAAGGTGTACTGCATGGTCTTTTTATACTGAGGAAAATATAAACTTTAAAGATTTATGTAATGGAAATTGGAATGTACCTGATATTATTGGAAATGTATATTGGATACAGGATGAAGAAATTGATATAATGGGATACTTCGTAAGCTGCGATAATGTATACAGTCTTGGCAATCAAGGAGGAATGGATATCTATAAGATTGAAGGAGGAAGAGTAGTTCAGCGTATTCCTTATAATTATGGAGAAAGTTATATCTGGAGATGTTAAAAAAGTTTATTTATATGGCAGCTTTGATATTATTTATAGAAAAAGTCTGTGATTATATAGAATATAATTACAGACTTTTTGATGTCTTAAATACATAACATTAAGTGAAGTTGTAAACAATAAAAATTATGAAAATCTAAAAGATAACTTAAATTTACTCTATTTAAATTTATCTTAATTTATTGTAATTTATTTTATAAGAGAAAACGAGGGATGAAATATGAGAAAAACCAAAACTATGGATGGTAATACTGCAGCGGCATATGTTTCCTATGCATTTTCTGAAGTAGCAGCCATTTATCCTATTACACCTTCCTCACCAATGGCTGAACATGTTGATGAATGGGTTGCAAAAGGCAAGAAAAATATATTTGGTCAGCCTGTAAAAGTTGTTGAAATGCAGTCAGAAGCAGGGGCAGCAGGAGCACTTCATGGTTCACTTCAAAGTGGTGCACTTACTACAACTTATACAGCATCACAAGGTCTTTTGCTAATGATACCTAATATGTATAAGATTGCAGGAGAGCTTCTTCCATGTGTAATTCATGTTGCAGCAAGAGCTCTTGCAACTTCATCATTGAGCATATTTGGAGACCATCAGGATGTAATGGCAGCAAGAACAACTGGTTTTGCAATGCTTTGTGAAGATAATGTACAGGAAGTAATGGATTTGTCACCAGTAGCACATTTAGCATCAATAAAAGGCAGAGTTCCATTTGTAAATTTCTTTGATGGATTCCGTACATCTCATGAACTTGCTAAGATTGAAGTGTTAGAAGAGGAAGAACTTGCAAACCTTGTGGATTATAAGGCACTTAATGAATTCAGAGAGCGTGCATTAAATCCAAATCACCCTGTTACAAGAGGAACAGCTCAAAATCCAGATATTTATTTCCAGACAAGAGAAGCAGTAAACAAATATTATGAAAATATTCCACAGGTTGTTGAGGAATATATGTCTGAAATTAATAGGCTTACAGGTAGAGATTATCACTGCTTTAATTATTATGGTGCCCAAGATGCTGACAGAGTAATAATTTCAATGGGTGCAATTAACGATGTAATAGAAGAAACTGTAGATTATTTAAATGCAAATAAGCAGAAAACAGGTGTCGTTAAAGTAAGATTATATAGGCCTTTCTGTGCTGACAAACTATTAAAAGTAATACCAAAGACTGTGAAGAAAATTGCAGTTTTAGATAGGACAAAAGAACCTGGTTCTATTGGCGAGCCTTTATATCTTGATGTTGTTAAAGCATTTTATAATCAAGAAAACGCTCCATTAATCGTAGGAGGAAGATATGGACTTGGTTCAAAGGATCCCCTTCCAGCAGATATTGCAGCTGTTTTTGATAATTTAGTAGATACTAAGCCAAAAGACAGATTTACAATTGGAATTGTCGATGACGTAACAAACACATCTTTAAGACCTTTAGATATAGATGTATCTAAAGAAGGAAATACAGCATGTAAATTCTGGGGGCTTGGTTCAGATGGTACAGTTGGTGCAAATAAGAGTGCAATAAAGATTATTGGTGATCATACAGATATGTATGCACAGGGATATTTTGAATATGATTCAAGAAAATCTGGAGGAATTACAATTTCATACTTAAGATTTGGTAAGAATCCAATAAGATCAAGATATCATATTCATAAAGCAGATTTTATAGCATGCCATAATCAGGCATACTTAGATAAGTATGATGTTACAAAAGGACTTAAAAAAGGCGGAGTATTCCTATTAAATACAATGTGGGATCTTGAGGAGCTTGAAAGAAGAATTCCCGCAACAATAAAGAGATACATTGCAGAAAATGATATAAACTTCTATACAATAAATGCAATTGAGATAGCACAGGAAATAGGCCTTGGTGGAAGAATAAACATGATAATGCAGGCTGCTTTCTTCAAGTTGGCAAACATAATTCCTGTTGAAGATGCTGTCAAATATCTTAAAGAAGCAGTAGTAACTTCATATGGCAAAAAAGGTGAAAATATTGTAAGGATGAATTATGATGCCATAGATAGAGGTATAGACAGCATTGTTAAGATAAAAGTACCAAGTCATTGGAAAAGTGCAGAGCCTGATAAAAATAAATCTGATAGTGAAGCTCCAGATTTCATAAGAAACATAGTAATACCAATGAACAGTCTTGAAGGTGATTCACTTCCTGTATCAGCATTTGTAAACTCTGGTATGGAAGATGGTACATTTATGCATGGAACAACTATTTATGAAAAGAGAGGAATTGCAGTTAATGTTCCAGAATGGATTCCAGAAAGATGTATTCAATGTAACCAGTGCTCATATGTATGTCCACATGCAACAATAAGACCATTCTTGTTAACAGAAGAGGAAAAAGAAAATGCTCCTGATGCATTTAAGTCTGTTGCTCCAAAGGGATTAAAGAGCGAAGAAACATTGCATTACAGCATAGGAGTGTCACCTCTTGATTGTACAGGATGTGGAAACTGCGCAGAAGTATGTCCTGCACCTGGAAAGGCTTTAATAATGAAGCCACAGGACAGCCAGCATGATCAAATTGATGTATGGGAATACACTGTAGATAAGGTTAAGGGCAAGAACCCTATGAATAAGTATACTCTTAAGGGAAGCCAGTTCGAAGATCCATTACTTAAATACAATGGTGCATGTGCAGGATGTGGAGAAACAGCATATGCAAGACTTGTAACACAGCTTTATGGCGACAAGATGATGATTGCAAATGCAACTGGATGTTCATCAATATGGGCATCAAGTACAC
>JAEWQX010000072.1 GCA_023399035.1 Bacillota bacterium
CCTTTTCTAATATAATTAACTGCTCTCATTTTAAATCTTTCTAATTCTTTTGAGTTATAGAAATTATATAAATCTATAGTTAAAAATAATCCATCAACAATGGAATACTTAACATCTTTTAAGAATAAACCATCTTCTTCATCATTATTACATTCATTAATTTCAGACATTAAATCTTCAAAATTTTTCTTTCCATCAACAAGTCTGCTCATAATTTCTTCTTCTGAGTAGTTTTCAAAATTATTGTTGACTATATCATTAATAAACTTTACATATTGTCCATTTAATTCTACATATTTATTAAAAATTTCTCCTAACATAATATATTCCTTTCTAACTTTATTTAATAAAAATTTATATATAAAAAGCTGGAATTAATCCAGCTATAATTTATTTGTTTAGATTATATCTTCTTAACAAATTCAGACTTTAAGCTCATAGCTCCAAATCCATCAATCTTACAGTCAATGTTATGATCTCCATCAACAAGACGGATATTTTTAACTTTTGTACCCTTCTTTAAAGCTGAAGATGCACCTTTTACCTTAAGGTCCTTTATTATTGTTACAGAATCTCCATCCTTTAATATGTTTCCATTAGAATCTTTAACAACTAATTCATCAGAATTTTCACTTTCGCTTCCTGGTGTCCATTCATGTGCACATTCTGGGCAAACTAAAAGAGCTCCATCTTCGTAAGTATATTCTGAATTACATTTTGGGCAGCTTGGTAATTTATCCATAATTCATTTCCTCCATTCGTTAATTATATTTACACTATATTTTTTGTACTCTTTATACTATCATACTCCTATTATATTAACAAATTTCTTATGTTCATTATATTCTTCTTTCGTTGCTTTAGCGATTCTGCAATACGTATTAGCTTATACTCGTGTCTAATTATTCAAAATAAGTAGGAACCGCACTTATTTATGGTACGGTTCTCCATTGCTTATTCTAAATGCTCTGTAGATCTGCTCAAGCAGCATAACTCTGAACAATTGATGAGGAAATGTCATCTTGCTGAAGCAAAGACTATAATTAGCTCTCTTTAAGACAGCTTCACTAAGTCCCAAGCTTCCGCCTATAACAAAGCATAGATTGCTATCTCCTCTTATCCCACAGTTATCTATAAACTTTGACAATTCTTCTGATGATATCATCTTTCCCTTTAAATCTAATGTAATGACATACATAGTATCTTTTATTGAATTTAGTATCTTTTGTCCTTCTTTATCCTTTATTATCAATTCATCTTTTTCTGATGCATTATCAGGTGTCTGTTCATCTGCCAGTTCTACTATGTTTAATTTACAATAACGTGAAAGCCTTTTTGAATACTCATCTATTGCTAACTTTAAATACTTTTCTTTAAGCTTTCCTACTGAAATAATCGTTATATTCATATTTAAATTTCATTCTCCTTACGTCATAATAATGTTTTTACTTATATCATTAATATATTTCCTTTGACATCAAATACTATTCTCTGTGGAATCAGAACTATATTTTTCTATAATTATCAATACACTAAAAAAGTCCTACTTCAAAAGTAGGACTCTTTTATGTACAAGAAATATTATTTATTTTTTCCGCAACATTTCTTATATTTTTTACCACTTCCACATGGACATAAGTCGTTTCTACCAACTTTATCTAAGTTTCTTACTATCTTAGATTCTTTGTATTGCTTTTGAATTTCTTCTCTCTTTTCTTCAGAGAATATTCCATCCCATTGTGGTAATGTATATAAATATTCTGCTTTAGCATCTAACATATTGTAGTATAAAGTTTCTAAATTTATGTCTAACTCTAACTTAGTATCAGCTTCAAGAGTTTCTAAATCATATTGATTCTTTAAGCTATCATTAATTCCATCGATGAATCCCATGATGAATTCTATAGTTGAGTCATATTCCTTAGCTAATTCATTTATAGTAGTTGTTTTAACTTCTTTATGATTTGCTAATAAATCCTTGTATATAGATTTTTCTAATTTGCTGTATTCTGCCCAGAAAGCATTTTCCCCTTTAGTCTTTACATAGTCAACAACCATGTCAGTCCATTGTGTATATAAACTCATTATAAAGTCCTCCCTTAAATTTCATATTTATGTAGTATTTTTAATTATACTCTAAACTAAATTTTTATGTAACCACTAGGATTGTGTCTGCTCGCCATAGTTAATATTATGTCATCATTAACTTTAATACCATTATCATTCAATACATCTAATACTGTAGCATAAGCTAAATCTGGCTGATTATTAGTATTACTCAGATGCCCTAAAATAATATTTTTATTAACGCCACTCTTTAATAGCTCTACAATAGCATTACCACAATCTTCATTGGATAAATGTCCAATCTCGCTAAGTATTCTACGTTTTAAGGCATAAGGATAAGGCCCGAATTTGAGCATATTAACATCGTGATTACTCTCTAAAAGAATAACCTCGGAATCCTTTATATTATCATATATTTCTCTTGTAAAAGTACCAAAATCCGTAGCAACGCTTATATTTTTTCTTCCATCACTTACAGTGTATCCTGTAGGACCTGCTGCATCGTGTGGAATATTAAAAGCTTTAATACTTAAATCGCCTATTTCAGTAACTGATCTCTTATCAATCACTTTAATATTATGCTCTTTAATCTTTCCAAGCGAGCTTTCCATTGCACTCCATGTATCAGCATTTGCATATATAGGAATATCGTATTTTCTTGATAATACACCTACTCCTTTAATATGATCGCTATGCTCATGTGTTATAAATATTCCATCAATATTCTTAGTTTCTTCATCAATCGCTTTTAGCGCTTCATCGATCTTCTTACCAGGGAGTCCTGCATCGATTAATATCTTAGCTCTGTCTGAGGTAATAAACATACTGTTTCCGCTACTACCACTATATAAGGAACAAAATATCATCAGTCCCATTCCCCCTTACGTTTCCTCTTATTCTTCGTTAACTTCAATTCTACTTATATCTGCGCCTAGAGCCCTGAATTTATTTTCTATATGAGGATACCCTCTATCAATATGTTCTATGCTTGTTATTTCAGTACGTCCTTCAGCAACTAATCCTGCTATAACCATAGCTGCTCCAGCTCTTAAGTCAGTAGCTTTAACTACTGCTCCAGTTAATTTTTCTACACCGTCTATTATTGCAACTCTGCCTTCAACTTTTATATTAGCGCCCATTTTCTTTAATTCATCAATATGCTTATGTCTATTTTCCCATATTGATTCTGTAATTAAGCTTCTTCCAGGTACAATACTTAATAAAGTAGACATTGGCTGTTGAATATCTGTAGGGAAACCTGGGTATGGTGTTGTTTTTATGTTAACACCCTTTAATGGTTTATCTACAGTGACTCTTATAGAATCATCGTTTTCCTCTACTGTTACACCCATTTCTATTAATTTAGCAGTGATCGACTCTAAATGTTTTGGTATAACATTCTTTATATAAACATCTCCACCTGTAGCTGCTGCTGCAATCATGAATGTCCCTGCTTCAATTTGATCTGGTATTACACTATAAGCACATCCTTGAAGGCTTTCAACACCTTTAATTCTGATTACATCTGTTCCTGCACCTCTGATATCAGCGCCCATTGAATTAAGGAAATTAGCTACATCAACAACGTGTGGTTCCTTTGCAACATTTTCAAGTGTTGTAACACCTTCTGCAAGTGTTGCTGCAATCATAACATTTATTGTGGCACCTACAGAAACTACATCAAAGAATATGTTAGCTCCTATAAGCTTATCTGCCTTAACATTAACTGCACCATGTTCTATTGTTACTTCAGCACCTAAAGCTTCAAATCCCTTTATATGCTGGTCTATTGGTCTTACACCTATTGAACATCCACCTGGAAGAACTACTCTTGCTTTCTTAAATCTTGATAATAATGCTCCTATAAAGTAGTAAGAAGCTCTCATTCTTCTAACATCTTCTGTGCATGCATCAAAATTATCTACGTTTGTACTATCTATTTCTAAAGTATTGTTCTCTATTTTATTAATATTACAACCTAAGCTTTTAAGTATTCTTTCTAAGCAGTGTACATCTTCAATATCTGGTATGTTATCAATTGTGCATTTGCCCTTACTTGCCATTACTGCTGCTGGTAAAATTGCTACTGCTGCATTTTTAGCACCATTTATATCAACAGAACCTTTAAGCAAGTTTCCTCCATTTATAACTAATCTTTCCATTGAATTCACCCTATCTATAAAATATATCCTATCTTAAAATTTATTTATCTCAATTTATATTTATTTAAACCATTTCTTTAATATTGTATATAAAACCGTTTTTAAGTCTATATATAAAATGTATTAACCTATTTTTAAAAACTAATTTTTAATTAAACGTTAAAAATTTGATATTATTAAAATCTACCTTAATTATTATATCATAAACTAAATTTATTTAAACACATTTTTTCAGTCAAGCACTACTTTTTTAAGCATTTATGAGATTTATATCTATTTACATATACTTTACATTATTCTCAGTTTATTTACATATAATTTTTAACAAAAACACCCTTGTTTTTGTTAAAAATTATACTAATTTACAAATTTATTATCTGCATTCAAAATTTAATTATTCCTATATTCTTTTATTTTCTGTAATATGTTATAATTTATTAAACTTCGATTAATACTAATTAAAGATTGTGAGGGGTATCATGAAGTACTATGTAGTTGCATTATTTGACGAGGATACTTATCAAATGATTGCACCAATTCAAAGAAATATGTCAAAAAAATTTAGAGCAAACAGAAATTCTCCTGCTCCATATATACCATTAGCTGTTATTGATAATCCAAATTTAGATAAATTAAACCCTATATTAAATAAAATAATATCTCCATATAAAAGTTTCAGAATAGATGCTAACGATTTAGTGTATTTATCTGAACCAACAAAAACTGTTAATCTAAAAGTAGATAACAAAGGATATATAAAAAGACTTTCGCGTTCAATCTGCGACACTCTTTCTTTATATGGTTTTAATATTAAAACTTTAGGTGAAAACTTTATATCTCTTGCAAATCTAGGTTATGTTCCTAAAGATTATAAGAAACAGGATGTTAAATTAAACTTTCCGGAAATATATTCTGACAGTAATATAGTAAAACTTAGAATTAAGAGCATTGAGGTTTGGAAACTTCCAACGATAAAGAAAAATACACCTGTTCAATCGTATGTTTTAAAAAATTTTTAGAATATTATATTTTAAATATTTACTATAATTAACCTTTCCAGGACTACTATATTATTAAAAACTGTTGCTGCACATTTTGATAATATAGTAGTCCTATTTTTTATTTTATAATTCAAAAAATTAATTATATACTGAATTTTTAAAAAATTTCTTTGTATTCGTTTACTCTGCTTTCATTTATTTTAAAGATTTTGTAAAATAATATTAATTGTTATAATTGTAGGAGGATGTGCAATGAATGTTCAGACAATGTTTGAAATACAAAAAAGGTTTAATAATACGCTAATTATAAATACGGAATTAGATTCTTACAAACTGAGAGCAAGAAAAAATCTTCAGTTCCAGATTAACCTTGGTGAATTAGCTAATGAAACAATATGCTTTAATTACTTATTGAAAACTACTAAAACTGTAGATATAGATAAAATTTTCAGCAAGTTTATAGTCTGTATTTCTCAGGTCTTAACATTAGGAATTGATCATAACTATGACTATATAACCTCTGTGGACATGATTCCAAACGATTATTGTTTAAGTGATCAATTTTTAAATCTTTATATAGATATCAATGATTTAATTGCTTCACCATCTATGGATCATTATCAGACTTTATTTGAAGATCTGCTAAGCCTAGGATTAACATTAGGTTTTTCTGAAGATGAAATAGAAAATCACTTTAAAAGAGATTTAGAACTAATGTCAGTATAATTATATATACATTTTTATTATTATTTAAAGCCCGCATAATTATCTTAATTATGTGGGCTTTATTAATAATAATTTGTAACTTAGGGGAATAATATCTTTGAGGTGATAATATGCTAGGTATAATTTGTGCAATAATTTCAGGAATTGCAATGAGTATCCAAGGTGTCTTCAATACCCGTCTTGGAGAAAAAATAGGTTTATGGGAAACTACATCACTGGTTCAAGGTATTGCTTTAGTATGCAGTTTGATAATATTATTTTTATTTGGTGATGGAAGCTTTAGCAATTTAAAAACTACAAATAAGTTCTATCTCTTAGGAGGGGTTCTCGGAGTGGTAATCACTTATACGGTAATAAAAAGTGTAGGAAGCATGGGACCAACCTTAGGAATCGGAATAATTTTAGTTGCCCAGCTGCTTTCTGCTGCTATTATTGATGCCTTTGGTTTATTTGGAAGTGAAAAGAT
Source organism: Bacillota bacterium (assembly GCA_023399035.1). Taxonomy (GTDB): domain Bacteria; phylum Bacillota; class Clostridia; order Clostridiales; family Clostridiaceae; genus Clostridium. Next base: position 6,423 of record JAEWQX010000072.1, read on the forward strand.
TAAGTTTTCATTAAATAACTTCATAGGTATTGCTATTATGATTATTGGTATTGTAATATTTAAATGGAAACATTAAGAAGGGATGTATAATTTTGAATTTTATTTCTAATGCCATTTTTTTATTCAATTTAACTACTAATAATATAAAAGAATACTTTAAAAAATGTGCCTCAGTTAAATCCGATGAAATAACGACTAATTCTGTTAACTGGTATGGGCACGCTACAACTATAATTAATTTATATGATAAAGTTATCATAACCGATCCAGTACTATGCAGTATGCTCGGTTATTTCAAAAGAGTTGCAAAAAAACCTTCATATATAAATGGTTTAAATATAGATTACATACTTTTATCTCATGGCCATATGGATCATCTTCACTTTCCATCTCTCATGAAGCTAAACAAAAATGCTGTAGTCATAGCACCAAAGGGATATAAGAATATATTAAGAATCCTTGGTTTTAAAAATGTTGTCATTCTTCATCCTGGTGATATATATGAAGATGATTTTATAAATGTATCTGCATTTGAAGCTAACCATGATGGAAGACGATTTTACTTTGGCGTAGATAACGAAAGTATTTCTTACCTTATTAAAAGGAAAGATAAATCGGTATTTTTTGCTGGAGATACTGCACTTACTGAAAACTTCAGAGGAATTCACTGTGATGTTGCATTAATGCCAGTTGGCTGTTATAAACCAGACAGGTTTTCATATATGCACTGTACCCCAGAGCAGGGTTATGAAATGTTCAAAATGATGAATTGTTCTGCTATGATTCCTATTCATTATAAAACATTTATAATATCATTAGAAAACTTTAAAGATACAGAAGACACATTATTGAATATAAATGATGCTTCCATAAAAATTATTGATATCGGTGAAACTTATGCTTTCTAAAATCTACTTATTCACATTAACAATATCACTCTTCTCCGTATAATATATATTAAAGCAAAAATTATCGGGGAATGGATATGTTTTTAAATAAGAATAAATTAGATTATAATTTAAAGTACTATATATCAAATAACACCTATAAGTCTTATAGAGTGCTCATTAAATATAAGGACTTTAAATCTTCAATTGCTAAAAAAATCAATTCCTATAGAGGCACTGTCTATCATATAATAGAGTCTTCAAATATCATAAGTGCACGACTTAATTCAAAAAGTATAGAAAGGCTTTTAGAATACCCTGAAATAGAACAGATATTTCTTGATGAGTACTTATTTTTATGTGGAATGAGCGTTACTTCTGCAAATAAATGTACCTATCTTCAAAAGACTAATTTATCTGGCTCAGGTATTGGAATCGGATTAGTCGACAGTGGTGTTTATCCTCACAAGGATTTAATTTCGCCAACAAATAATATTTCACTTTTTGAAGATTTAATAAATAATATACATTACCCTTATGATGATAACGGACACGGTACATGTGTAAGCGGAATCTTATGCAGCAGTGGATTTTCCTCCAATAATATGTACAAAGGAATCTGTCCTAAAAGCCGGCTTTTCTGCTATAAAGCTTTTGATAAATTAGGAAAGGGATTTGCCTCTGATGTTCTTTATGCAGTTGAAAGCCTTATTAATATATCTAAGGAACATAACATAAAGGTATTATGTCTGCCTTTTGAGCTATTAAGTCATAATACCTTTATAATAAGTGCATTTGAAAAATTATTCAATCATGCTATAGAATCTGGATTGATTCCTGTAGTTTCTGCTGGAAGCAGCCTTAATACAAAATATTCAATCATGGGAATTGCATCGCTTCAAAACTGTATAACTGTAGGAGGCCTTGATACAACAAAATCAATTCCTAAGCCATATGCTTATTCTGCGTGTGGTCCATTATCTAAATATAGCAAGCCTGATTTATGTGCATCATGCGTAAACATTGTTTCTCTAAATTCTGATAAAAACTATATTTCGGAAAAAAACGGAGTTAAATTATATCCAAAACAGCTTGATGTATCGTATAAAACATTCACTGGTTCTTCTCTAGCAACAGCTTATATCTGTGGAATATGCGCTCTAATCTGCGAGAAAAATCCTGACATAACCTTTAAAGATATGCATTCAATTCTGCAGGTTGCATGTGAACCACTTGATGATATCCCTAAATATATCCAAGGAGATGGCATAATTAATTTTAAGAAACTTATAACTTAATTTTTTATAAACTCCTATCATATACAGAGTCATTTTGTAATTAAAAGATTCTGTATACTTTTTTAATTTAGGAGTTAGTTCTTTATATATGCTATAATTATAAATAATTCTATTATAATCATAGATATAATTTTAAAGTCTTGTCACCTATAAATAACTTAACAATAGGATAAACTTGAAAGGTAGGTAGCAAATAGAATGAGTACATTCATGTTAAAAAGTAAATCTATAGGATTTACTCCTGTGAGCAATATTTTTATTGAAAAATATATGCCACAAGCTAGAGGCGAATTTATTAAAATTTACTTACTTATGTTAAAGTATAATATATCTGGTGAATTAGGAGTGAGCTCATCAATATTAGCCTCATCACTAAACTTGCTAGAATCAGATATAATGAATGCATTGCATTATTGGAGTGATCTTGGAGTTATCAAATTAACACCAATAGATAAAATGGGTAATTTCAATATTGAATTTTTAGATTTATATGAGGAAATTGAATCCCCTAAAAAGCAGATTGATTTATTAGAAGCATTAGATAGCAATAATACTAAAGACATGCTGAAAGATATAGAAGTTCTTTTAGGAAGACCCCTTTCACCTAATGAAATGTCACTTTATCTAAACTGGCAGGAAGAATTTGGTTTTTCGTCAGAGCTTATATTAATTCTTATAGAATATTGTGTTTCTAAAGGAAAAAGCGATCATAGATATATAGAAAAAGTAGCCCTTGCATGGCATGATCAAAAAATATCTACTGTTGAACAGGCTCAGAACCTTATTAAGAAAACAGAAGATAAATGGATAAATATCAGAAGGATCTTATCATATCTTGGAATAACAAATACAGATATAATGAAACCTCAACAGGATATGATTGAAAAATGGATTCTTACTTTTAAATTTTCTAATGAAGTTATCTTCAAAGCATGTGATATATGCTTTGAACGATTGAACCGAGCTGATTTTAAATATATCGATGGAATTCTTTCAAATTGGAATAAAAATAATATACGAACTTTGGATGATATTGCATTAAAGGATAATAAGCCAGCTCAAAATTCATCTTTCCAAAAGAATTCATACAATAATAACAATGCTAATTCAAATGTTCCTCATAAGTTTAATAACTTTGAACCAAGACAATACGATTACGACTCTTTAGAAAAGAAATTATTAGGATGGGATAATGATGATTAAAGGATATCAAAGTGAAATTTTAAAAATATACGATAAGATTAGAGATTCTGAATCAAAAGCACTAAAGACTAGAAAAGCTGAAATTGCTGAAAAATATCCTGAAATTATGGAGCTTGATAACAAAATCCAGAAGCTTTCGTTAAAAATGGCTTTAGCCGTTATAAAAGCTCAAGATGAGGGAAAAACTCTCAATGATTTTAAAGAAACAATAACTGATTTAAGAATTAAGAAGTGTGAAATGCTTGTAGAAAGAGGATACTCTCCTGAATATCTAAATATGCATTATCACTGTACTAAATGTCAGGATACAGGTTTTATAGGAAATGTAAAATGTAAATGCTACAAAGAAAAACTTATAAAACTTTATTATAAGGATTCTGAACTTGAACAGGTTATAAAGACAAAAAACTTTAATAATTTTGATTTAAGCTTGTATCCTGTACATAGAATAGGCGACGAAAAATATTCTTCAAGAAAAAATATGGAAAATATTTTAGAATACGTACAAAATGAATATATTCCTAACTTTTCTTCTTTACATACTAACTTATTATTCTATGGAAATCCTGGAAGCGGAAAAACTTATTTATCTTACTGCATATCAAAAGAAATATTGGATAAGGGCTACCTTGTAGTTTATAAAACATCTGATGAATTAATACAAAATCTCCGTGATATAAGATTCAATAACAATACTAATCTTGAATCACTTTTATTTGACTGTGATCTTCTTATAATAGATGATTTAGGTGCAGAACATCTTAACGAGTTTTCTGTTTCTGAATTATTCAATATACTGAACAGGAAAATACTAAATAAAAAGAAAATGATAATATCAACCAATTTAACTTTACCTGATATAGTGAAAAGATATAGCGAAAGAATATCTTCAAGATTAATAGGTGATTTTAAATTATTTAAATTCTATTCTGAAGATATAAGAATTAAAAAGAACTTAGAAAAAAATAGATGATTAGCCGACTAATCATCTATTTTTTATAAGCATAAAATTTTTATAGACATAAAAAAACAAGCCTTAGTAAAAACTAAGCTTGTTTACATTGGCGACTCAGAAGGGGCTCGAACCCTCGACCTCCGGCGTGACAGGCCGGCACTCTAACCAACTGAGCTACTGAGCCATCTTATGGTGGGCACAACAGGGCTCGAACCTGTGACCCCCTGCTTGTAAGGCAGGTGCTCTCCCAGCTGAGCTATGCGCCCATAAGATAGATTCGTGATTTCTCACTTTTTAAATTATTTAATTTAAATGGTGACTCCTAGGGGAATCGAACCCCTGTTACCACCGTGAAAGGGTGGTGTCTTAACCGCTTGACCAAGGAGCCTTGCTTTATTGTCATTCGCTTTACTGTCTTGCTTCTTGACTGTGTCGCGCTGACCACATAGACTATAATACAGAAATTCTATTAAAGTGTCAACACATTTTTTCATTTTTTTTTTATTTTTTTGTTTTTTTTTTCAATCATGTACTGTAAACCCGCATTATTACTAGGTTTCACTAACCAAATTTATTTTGTTAATTGCGTCAAAAAATCCTTGTAGCATGTGATTTCTTTCCTTTATTTCTCCATTTATTCTATTTATTTCCTCATTACATTCATATAAAAAACTATCTTTTTCTATTTCAATTATATTTATATTATAATTATCTCTTTTAAAATTTTGACCTGATGCATCTATTTTTAGTGGAAACTTATTATTTGCCATTAATAATATTTGCTTTTCCCATATACCTCTTTTATTAATGTTATATTTATCTTTTAATATATTTAAATCTGTTATATCTTCACCAATCTCTAATTTTAATGCTTCATTTAATGCATTATAAAAAGTAACAGATATACCTCTCTTTAATTTTATTTTTAAATACATTCTATTATTTATTAAGAAGTCATCTATTTCATTTTCACTTATGCACTCTACATCTTCATATATGAATTTCTTTAATCCTGTTCCAGTTGGGTAATTTACTATTATCTGATCATAGTTCATTCTTCGTACTTTGAATTCATGACCATAATCTTCTAAAGAGTTATTAATTATTTTAACTTTCATACTGGATCACCTCTATTATTTAGTATTCCTTTCTTTTAACCTTATTATTACTGTGATAAAATTTATTTAATATAAAAACAAGGAGTGATTAATAATATGATTTATCACGATCTAATAATTGTTGGAGGCGGTGCATCTGGCTTAATGGCTGCAGTTGTAGCTAAAGATTTTGGAATAGATGTAGCCATTGTGGAAGGTACAGACAGAGTCGGTAAAAAGATTCTTGCTACTGGAAATGGTAGATGCAATATTACTAATAATACCATTTCTGCTCCATACACTACATTCCATAGTGAAAATAAAAATTTTTTTAGTGAAGCATTAAATAGTTTTTCTATAGAAGATACAAAAAACTTCTTTCTATCATTAGGACTTCCTCTTGTAGAATTAGAAAACGGAAAAATGTATCCAAAATCCCTACAAGCCTCTTCAGTAGTAGATATATTCAGAATGGCTATTGAAGACAAACAAATACCTGTTTATACAAACTGCAAGATAAACTCTATAAGCAAGAAGAAAAACTTTTTATTAAGTACATCAAATGAAGAATATGATGGCTTCTCATGTCAGAAATTAATAATGTGCTGTGGTGGAAAATCAGCAGTAAAAACAGGCTCTGATGGTTCAGGGTATAAACTTGCAAAACAATTTGGTCATAAAATAATAGAACCTATTCCAGGTATCGTTCAATTAAAATTAGATTATCCATATTTAAAAGCAATGTCTGGTATAAAATTTGATGGACGCGTTTCTATATATATAGATGATGAATTAGTTCGTACTGAAATTGGAGAAGTATTATTTACTGATTACGGAATATCAGGTCCTCCAATATTACAGCTTTCATACTATGCATCAAAAGCACTTCATAATAAATCTAAAGTAACTATAAGTGTTGATATGCTTCCATATGAAAGTAAAGAAGATGTAGAAAACTTCCTAGCTACTCATTTTTCAATGTTTGGCTATAGAGAAATTTCTTCTGCTTTAGTAGGAATTATAAACAAAAAGCTTATCCCTACTATATTAAAAGATGTTGGAATAAAAGATATACATGAGCCTTGCTCAAATATTGATTGGAAATACATAAATAAATTAATTTCAAGATTTAAAAAGTGGGATTTCAGTTGTATAGACACTAATGGCTTTGGTAACGCTCAAGTTACTGTAGGTGGTATAAATACTAAAGATATAAATAGTTCTACTTTAGAATCTAAGTTAGTAGATAATCTTTACTTTTGCGGTGAAATGATTGATGTACATGGAGATTGTGGTGGATTTAATCTTCAATGGGCTTGGAGTTCAGGATATTTAGCTGCAAAATCTATTTCTGAAAAATAGTTTATATACAATATAATAAAAAACTATCAGTAATAATTAATGAATTTACTGATAGTTTTTTATATAAACACACTCAAACCCGCATTATTCAAGCATATTCTTATATTCTTATATTCTTATATTCTTATATTCTGGGCATTTTATTAAACAGCATGAATATTATCAAATAATTTTATTTTTCCCACTCTATTTCTAATAAAGTAAGTTGTTTTCCTTCACCATTATTAATAATATGCTGTGACTTTAAATTATTTTCATCTATTTTAGTTACTAAAGCAGATGAAGTAACTGTTTCTCCATATGTACATTCTTTTTCAAACATAACTCTAATTCTTTTTACTTCATATTCCTCAATTACTTCCATTGGAACTGCTTCTATAGCCCATTCAATATATTTAACATTATTTACGTGCTTATTTGAATCAATATCTGAATATCTTATATTAAAGCTTTTCGTATATTGAGTTTCTTTTACTGGATGAATCTTTTCTAAGCTTATATCATAATCTACATCTCCATCTACTCCATAAAATTCATACTGTTCCTTCTGAATTCTCATAGGTCTTCTCTTTTCAATGTTAATTAAGAAGAATAACGCTAATGCCTCTCCTATTATATTTTCTTCGGAATCTCTTATTGTATATTTTCTCAATCCATAGAATTTTTTAAATCCAACAGGCTCTGTAGTTATACTTATAGTTTCACCAAACATAGGATATCTGTACATCTTAATATCATCTTGATAAAATACCCATGCACAATTATTTTCCATGCAGTACTTCATTCCACCGCCTAAATCTTCTGCTTGATGTGTTCCTATATCTCCTATAAATTCAATTATTGAAGATAGCTTGCATCTTAAATTTGAATCTACCTCATAATAATGAATTTCATAATTCTTTGTAAACTTGTAACTCATACCTCATTATATAAAAGCTGATTAATAAATCACTCTTTTATAAATTTCCTCCCTTCTACATACATCTATAATCTATTCAAATATAATTTTCCTTATACTATATATTACCATATTAATTAATTGACTTATCATAATTCATAATAATTTAACATAAAAGACCACTACCTCTTTAATATAGATAATGGCCTTTATAGAAATTATTATTCAAACTTTTTAAATTTTATTGCTTAGCTATTTTTAACTCTCCAGCAGCTTCTCTTTTTTCATCGAATTTAGCATATAAGCCAGCAAGTAAAGTTCCTGAAATTGAATGCCATACACAGGATACTGCACAGGCTATAGCTGCTTCAGGTGTTGCTGCAAAGTGAGCAGTTGCTAGATTAGTAGCTAATCCTGCATTTTGCATTCCTACTTCAATAGATATAGTACGCTTTTTAGCTACTGACATCTTTGTAAGTACACCTACACCATATCCTAATAAGTAACCAAATCCATTGTGTAATAATATAGCTATAAATATTACAACTCCCGATTTAAAGAAGTTTTGCCCTTGTAATGAAATAACTCCACCAACTATAAATGCAAGACCTATTACAGATACACCTGGCATAACTTGTTGAACATCTTTAAATGATTTTTTCTCACCAAAGAAATAATTTAAAGTAAATCCTATTATTATTGGAATAATAACAGATTCAATTATTGAAATAAACATTCCAGCTGCATTAACTTCAATTTGTTCTCCAGCAAGAACTAAAACTAAAATTGGTGTTAATATTGGTGAAAGAAGTGTAGATGCTGTAGTCATACCAACTGAAAATGGTACATCACCATTACATAAGAATGACATTATATTAGATGATACTCCACCAGGGCAGCATCCAACTAAAATTAAACCTATTTTAATTTCACTTGGTAATCCTAATACAGTTCCTACTGTATATGCTAAGATAGGCATAACTGTATACTGTGCTAGTGCCCCTATAAATATATCAAGTGGTCTTTGTGCTAAAATTTTAAAATCATTAGTAGTAAGAGTAAGCCCCATTCCAAACATTATAATTCCTAAAATAATAGTCTGATTAGTTCCCCTTACCCAAGTAAACAGACTAGGTACAAAAAATGTTATTACTGCTATTGCAATAACGAAAATAGATGTGTTTTTAGATAAAAATTTACTGACATTTTTCAATGCATTCATAATAAAAGCCCCCATTTTAATTATTAATTTATTAAAAAGTATTATCTTGAAATATACAGCTTAGATAATACAATTTGTCAGTTAATAAAAATAAAAAACTCCATCTCTTAATAGAGACGAAGTTTTCCGCGATACCACTCTAATTCTATCAAAGTGATATTATATACAAATTAATTAATATCATTCTAATAGCCCTTAACTACATACTAATCATATGCATTTCTTTTAACGGTGAAATTCCGTTGAAACTTACTTTATTGATATTTCAGTTCCACTCCTCCAAGATGATTTTCAGTAAAACCTGTTCATTAGTTCACATCACCCACTAACTTTCTGAAGAACATTAATTAAACTTACTTTTTCTTTTCATAGGATTTATTTTTAATATATTATTAATACTAGCAACTTATTACTATTATGTCAATATATATAATTATATTTTTAAAATTTATTATTAAATCTGTTTTTTTATATTAATATTATATATAAAAATTAGGACCTTCTAAATCGAAAGTCCTAATCAAATATTATTTATTTAATGCTTCTAGTAATTCATCTAAGTTTAATCCGTGAACTGCTGCAGCTTCTGCAATAGTTTCAGCTTGAGCTGATGGACATCCAACACATCCCATTCCAAAGCTCATTAAAACTTCAGCCTTTGATGGATCTGCATGAACTACTTCACCTATTGTCATGTCCTTAGTTATCATTATATTCACCTTCTTTTGCACATAACATAATTATTATTGTATACCAAAAATTATATTTTATGCTAACTTAAAAGTCAATACCCGAGTATATTAGTATACTATAGATCCTTAATTCTCATAGTTTGATCTCTCTTTGGACCAACAGAAACTATTGATATATCTGTAGCTGTAAATTCTTCAATTCTCTTTAAGTATTTCTTTGCGTTTTCAGGTAATTCATCATAGCTTCTAGCATCAGCTACTTCATCACCCCAGCCATCGAATTCTTCGTATACTGGTTCACATTTAGCTAAGTCTTCTAAGCTTGCTGGGAAGTAATCTATAACTTTTCCATCAAATTTATATCCAACACATACCTTAATCTTTTCAAGACCAGCTAATGTATCTATTTTAGTAATAGCTAATGAAGTTAATCCACTTACTCTACAAGCAGTTTTAACTATTACAAGGTCTAACCATCCACATCTTCTTGCTCTTCCTGTAGTTACACCAAATTCATGACCTTTTTCTCTTATCCAGTCACCAGTTTCATCCATTAATTCTGTTGGGAATGGTCCTTTACCAACTCTTGTAGTATAAGCCTTAGTTATACCTACAGCATTAGTAATCATGTTTGGTCCTATACCAACACCATTAGCTACTCCACCAGCAGTTGTATTAGATGATGTTACATATGGATAAGTACCGTAGTCTATGTCTAATAGCATACCTTGAGCACCTTCAAATAAAACAGTTTTATCTGCTTTTATGTCATCATATACTCTAACTGAAGTATCTTGTATAAATGGTCTAAGCTTCTTACCATATTCTAAATATTCTTTTAATATTGAATCAAAATCTAATGCTTCTCCACCTAAAACTTTAGTTATATAAGCATTTTTCATTTCCATATTTTCTTTTAACTTTTCTGTGAATACTTCTTCATGCATTAAGTCGCACATTCTGATTCCACATCTTTCAAACTTATCTGTATAGCAAGGTCCTATACCTTTACCAGTTGTACCGATATCGTTCTTTCCTCTAGCTTTTTCTTTTAATCTGTCTAAAACTTTGTGATATGGCATTATAAGTTGAGCTCTATCACTAATTATTAATTTTTCTGGTGTTACTTTAACTCCAACACCTTCTAAATAATCTATTTCTTCAAATAGCGCTTTTGGATCTACAACTACGCCGTTTCCAATTACGTTTAATTTATCTTCATATAAAATTCCTGATGGTATTAAGTGCAATTTGTATTCTTTGTCACCAACTACTACAGTGTGACCAGCATTATTTCCTCCTTGAAATCTAACAACAACATTAGCTTCTTCTGCTAAGTAATCTGTCATCTTTCCTTTTCCTTCATCGCCCCATTGAGCTCCTAAAACAATAAATGCTGACATTTATCTTGCCTCCCTTAAATAAATACTCTTTATTTTATATTAATCCTAGTTAATTGGAGTTTTTTTCTATTATTTTTTTATCTCCTTATAAATATTAGCAAAGTAGATGTCTACGGTCAACTACATATCGAATATTTTTTTTGATTTTTAATAAAATAATTCGTATAATTTATGTATATGACTATATATTATGTTAAATCAAGGCAATAAGTAATGTATTTTAATTGTTAAGGAGTGTTTTCTATGAATATTTATGAAGAAGCTTTAAAATTTCACGAAGAAAAGAAGGGTAAATTTGAAATCAAACCTACATGTGAAGTTAAAAATTCAAAAGATTTAAGTTTAGCTTATACACCAGGTGTTGCTGAGCCATGTAGAGAAATACATAAAGATCCATCAAAAGCTTATACTTATACACGTAAATGGAATACAGTAGCCGTTGTATCTGATGGAACTGCAGTATTAGGACTTGGAGACATTGGACCTCTTGCTGCTTTACCTGTAATGGAAGGTAAAAGTGTATTATTTAAAGAATTCGGTAATGTAGATGCATTCCCAATAGTTCTTGATACAAAAAATGTTGATGAAATTGTTGAAACAGTTGCTAATATAGCTCCAACTTTAGGCGGAATAAACCTTGAAGATATATCTGCTCCAAGATGTTTCGAAGTTGAAAAGAAATTAAAAGAAAGATTAAATATTCCTGTATTCCACGATGATCAACATGGAACAGCTATAGTTGTTTTATCAGGTCTTATTAATGCATTAAAAGTAGTAAATAAAAAATTAGAAGAAATAAAAGTAGTTATAAACGGTGCAGGCTCAGCAGGAACTGCCATCTGTAAATTATTATTATCTTCTGGAGTAAAGAACATAGTTATGTGTGATATCAATGGGGTAATAAGCAGAGATAAAGATTTAAGCCATAATAAATATATGGAAGAATTAGCTCAAATCACAAACCCTGAAAATGTAACTGGAATGCTTAAAGATGCTATGGTAGGTGCTGATGTATTCATAGGTGTATCTGCTCCAAACATAGTTTCAAAAGATATGGTTAGAACTATGAACAAGGATGGAATAATCTTTGCTATGGCAAATCCAACTCCAGAAATATTCCCTGAAGATGCAAAAGAAGCTGGTATAGCAGTAATGGGTACTGGACGTTCAGATTATCCAAATCAAATAAATAATGTTCTTGCTTTCCCTGGAGTATTCAGAGGCGCTTTAGATGTAAGAGCAAAAGAAATTAATGAAGAAATGAAAGTTGCAGCTGCATATGCAATAGCTGGAGCTATTCCTGAAAATGAATTAAACCCAGAAAATATTATTCCAAAAGCATTTGATTTAAATGTTCAAAAATTAGTTGCTGAAGCTATAAAAGAAGCTGCTATAAAAAGCGGAGCTGCTCAAATATAATATTTTATAAACTTAATAATGAATCTACCTATAAAATAAATTAATATAATTGCACATTCTACGTTTAGAAGCATAATCTATTCATTCGAGAAAAGATTGTGCTTCTATTCATTTATAAATTTATGCACAATTTCTAAGCCGTAAATTTATCCACAAAAATTATTTTAAAATATTATCCACAAAATAAATAAAAAAATTAATCCACAATTTTATTTGTAGTAAGTTTTCCACATGTAATTCATTCTTGAATTATCCACACACAAACGC
>JAEWQX010000114.1 GCA_023399035.1 Bacillota bacterium
AAGTCTTACCCAAGAACAAGGGTTAAGACTTTTTATTTTAAAGATTAAATTTTTCAACTGAGCTATTTAATATCTGTGCCATTTCTTCAAGGTTTGACGCTTGAGATGAAACATCATCTATAACAGCGGGGCTGTATCAAAACAAGTTTGATACTAGCCGATGAAAAAAGAGAATTCAAAAATAAATTTGAATTCTCTTTTTTGCGCATAATATTAATATGAACACTAATAATATTATACCTATTTATCAAATAGGTTTCCCAATAAGTTTAGAAAATATTATACCTGATAGTGATTCAGTAAGAGTGCTTTATGATGTTATGGAGGGATTAGATTATACAGAATTAAATAGAACTTACTCTACTATTGGTAGAAATCCAGCACTTTTACCTAAAACTATGTTTACAATTATAGTTTACGGATATATGGAAGGAATATATTCAAGCCGTGCCCTTGAAAAGGCATGTAAAAGAGATATAAATTTTAAATGGCTTTTACAAGGTCAACAACCACCAGAACACAATTCTATAGATAGGTTTAGACGTGAACGATTAGCTGGTTGTATAGAAAATTTATTTAATCAACTTGTAAAAAAGCTTAGAGAACTTAATGAAATTCAATTTAAAAATATTTTTATTGATGGAACTAAAATTGAAGCATATGCAAATAGATATACTTTTGTATGGAAAAAAGCCACTGATAAATTTGAGAGTAAATTGCAAAAGAATATAAAAGAAAGCTTAGTAAGAATGAATCATGATTTAAATTTATGTTTTATTATTACTGATGCTAAGATATCAGTTCAAAATGCAAATTATCTTTTAGATATTCTTAGTACTATGGTAAAAGATAATAATATTGAATTTGTTTATGGAAAAGGTAAAAGAAAAAGCAAACTCCAAAGATATACGGAACAACTCAATGAATTTATTGAAAAACAGAGTAAATATGATAAATATAATAGCATTTTCAATGGACGAAACAGTTTTTCAAAAACAGATCATGATGCAACATTTATGCATATGAAGGAAGATCATATGAAAAATGGTCAGTTAAAACCAGCATACAATATTCAAATAGGGGTAGAAGGTGAATATATTGTAGGTGTAGATATTTCAAACGAAAGATGTGATCAACTAACTTTAATACCATTTTTAGATAGATTAGAAAAGAATTTAAATGAAAAATATGAGTCCGTAACTGCTGACGCAGGATACGAAAGTGAAGAAAATTATGCTTATCTTGAATCTAAAAAACAAAAAGCTTTTATTAAGCCTGCAAATTACGAAAAGTCAAAAACAAAGAAATTCAAGAATGACATTAGTAAGAAAGAAAATATGCACTATAACTCACAAGAAGATTATTATATTTGTGCATCTGGTAAAAAAATGCTTCTAAAAGGAACAAGAAAGAAAAAAACTAAATCAGGATATGAAGCTACTATTAGCATTTATGAATGTGAAAGTTGTGATGGATGTAAATATAAAAGTAAATGTACTAAAGCAAAAGGTAATAAACAAATACATGTAGCTAAAAACTTTATGCGTTTAAGAAAAAACTCACTTGAAAACATAACTACGCCCAAAGGAATTCTTTTAAGAATGAATAGATCAATTCAAGTTGAAGGAGCATTTGGAGTTATTAAAGAAGATTATGGCTTTAGAAGGTTTCTTATGCGTGGAAATGTTAAAGTGCGTACTGAATTTTTATTAATGGCATTTGGTTACAATGTTAATAAATTGCACAATAAAACCATTAAAAATCGCAACGGTGAGCTGCTTCATAAGCAGCAAGCTTCGTAATTAAAGAAATAAAGTTAAATTATGGATAATAATGTTTATCCATAATTTGTTGTACCCAAAAATAAAATATTTGGAAATAAATACATGAAAAAATATGAATAAAATTTATTATTGCAAAAATAGGCCGTATCAAATTGAGTTTAAAAAACTTCAATTTGATACAGCCCCTTTATTTTTTGCATGTAAGTATAAATTTAATTTCATAATTTATTTATTTGGTCAACATTATGAGTAATGTTATATTAACAAAGTGTAGATTTACCTATATATTGTATTGTTAGAATAATTGGAGAAAATATTATGGATAAAGTAAATGAAGATAATAAAAATAGATTTATAAATAGGATTTCTAGATAATGTACCTAAAACATTATTATGTGTATCTCAAGCAGTATCCACTTATAATGTTTCGGGAAGAGGAATGCTGGTTGGATTTATAGATTGTGGAATTGACTATACACATCCAGCATTTATGAATGAAGATGGTACTACAAGAATAGAATACATTTATGATTTGAGCAATAATGATGTAGTATACAATAAGCAACAGTCATTCCTGATTTAAATAACTCGACTATCATACTTTATATTCTTGATCATATCTACTACCATTACTCATATTGGACACATACTTTCTTAGCTAAATATTATTTTACTTAGTTGGAGTTATGGTGTCCACCATTTCATATTAACACAAGCCATGTTTTAGAAAACAGATGAGTTATGTCGATAAATGTGCTATATATAAAAAATATGTGTATAAATTCTATGTTATACTGTATAATAATTTAATGATTTATTTTAAAAACTAAATAAATGAGGTGAAAAATGAATACTAGGAAATACATAGGGGACAAAAGTTTTTATAAAATGGTTCTTACTATTGCAGTGCCAATTATGATTCAAAATGGTATAACAAACTTTGTAAGCATGCTCGATAATATCATGGTAGGGCAGATAGGTACAGATGCCATGAGCGGAGTTGCCATTGCAAATCAATTCATATTCATATTCAGTCTTTTCATATTTGGTGCAATTTCAGGTCCAGGGATATTCAGTGCACAGTTTTATGGAAATGACAATCACGAAGGTGTAAGGCAGACTTTCAGGTTTAAGCTTATTTTATGTGGAATTATAAGTGTCATAGGGATATTTATAATGGGCACTTTCAGGCATGAGCTCATATCTATTTTCCTTCATGAAGGAAGCATAACTGGGAACATTCAGGAAACATTGAAGTATGGAAGCGGTTATATAGCAATTGATATAATAGGACTTATTCCATTTGCAGTAATGCAGTGCTATTCAAGTACACTTAGAGAAACAGGAGAAACAATAGTTCCAATGAAGGCTGGAGTTGCAGCAGTAGGTGTTAACTTGATTTTCAATTATCTTTTGATATTTGGTAAATTAGGATTTCCAATGATGGGGGCATATGGAGCTGCCATTGCAACAGTTCTTTCAAGATGCGTTGAATGCCTTATTGTTGTATCATGGACTCATAAACATAAAGAGCGAAATAAATTTATTGTTGGAGCATATAGGAATTTCAGGATTGAAAAAAATCTTACAAAACACATAATATTAAGAGGAACTCCTCTTTTAATGAATGAAGGACTTTGGGCAATGGGTATGTCAGCATTGAATGCAATATATTCACGTGGAGGTCTTGCTGTAGTGGCAGGATTGAACATTTCAAATACTGTATCTAATGTATTCAACATAGTATATATTGCACTTGGAAGCTCAGTTTCAATTATAATAGGACAGCTTCTTGGAGCAGGGAAAATGGAAGAAGCAAAGGACACAGATACAAAGCTCATAGTATTTTCAGTGGTGAGCTGTATAGTATTTGGTGCACTAATGGCGCTAATTTCTCCACTATTCCCTAAGATATACAACACAACAGATGAAGTAAGGCACTATGCTTCCTGCTTTATACTCATAATAGGGTTATGCATGCCTCTTGAAGCATTCATGAATGCATCTTATTTCACACTTCGTTCAGGTGGAAAGACATTCATAACATTCCTCTTCGATAGTGTATCAGTTTGGGTGATATCAATACCATTTGCCTTTATTTTAATGAACTTCACATCACTTGGTGTTGTTCAGGTATATCTGTTCTGCCAGCTTATAAGCATAATAAAGTGTATAATAGGATATATACTTGTTAAGAAAGGCGTATGGATAAACAACATAGTTGTTTAAAGTAAATAAATTTATTTAATACTATGACTTAAGTAATAGTCAAAAGTCATATAAGGTTGTTTATTATAAAAGAATAAAAAGTAAAATACAAGCTCTCAGCACATAATAGCTGAGAGCTTTTGTATTTATTAAGATAATCTGCTTTATTTAATACATAGGATATGCCTATGAAAAGAATTAAAAGGCTGCTTTATATGATGATGTGTTAATATAGATTTACTTTGAAAATGCAGAGATATATGCATCTATATTTACAGAAATAATTTCTCTGCATGTGGGGAAAGTAAGATTAACAGGTAAGAAAGATTGAATATAAAGATTGAATTATAAGTATTAAATGATAAAGATTGAAGGAGTAAATATGAAAAAGACATTGCATGATTTTAAAGATAATATAATGAAGCTTCCTTTAAAAGAAAAATATACAAAGGAAGAACTGCTCACAGAAGATTTCCTCATAGACAGAGAGGGGAATATTGAAATATATTATGCACCACACAATGAGCATTTAAATCCAAAGGCAGAAATATTTATTATAGGCATAACTCCAGGATTCCAACAGATGAGCACTGCAATAGCAGCTGCAAGACTGGGATTTGAAGAGGGATGTGATATAAAGGAGATCCAGTATAAGTGCAAGGCAGCAGGAAGGTTCAGCGGAAGTCTCAGAAAAAATATCATATCAATGCTCGATGATCTTCAATTGAATGAGGTGCTTAATATGGAAAGCTGTAGTGAACTCTTTGACAATAAGGACTATCTTCTTCATACAGTATCCCTCATTCCATATTCAGTATTTGTAAAGAAAGCAAATTATACAGGACATACTCCTAAGCTTATAAAAAGTGAGTTTTTAATGAAATATGTATATAAGAATTTTATTGATGAATTTAACAGCCTTGATAATTCAAGAAATGTAATGCTTATTCCCCTTGGAATAGCTGTTGAAGAAGTCTTATTCAGGCTGGCAGAAGATAATGTAATAAATGAAGATCAGATTTTAAGAGGATTTCCACATCCATCAGGAGCAAATGTAAACAGATTGATTCAGTTTGAAGAAAATAAGGAGAGTATGATTAACTTCATAAAAGAAAAATTCAAATACAATAAATAGAACAATAGAGATTATAAATATAATTTAAGGAATCCCTGTAATTATTAGATATAGTGATTCCTTTTATTATAGCTAAGAGTTAATAGTTAACAAGTAGCAGTTAATGAAAAAACAGCAGAGCTGTTCTCAAATAAATCACATCCAAAAGGAATTACGTAAAATAAATATAATCCTGTATTTGGAATATGTATATTTAATGTATTAAGTAGATAAAGATTAGTATATAATTATACGTGACTTACATTTTATAAGATTATAAATACAGGAAGTTTTATGAATATGTATTGAAAGATTATTTATCATGTAGAGATATTATTATGATATACACATTTATAAGCAGATTTATAAAAACATAAGATGAAATAATAATGAGAAAGATAGAGACGATATGAAGATAGCAGTTACAACAACAAGAGAAGCCAAACAGAATTTGATAGCAAAGGCACAAGGTATTTCAGAAGAGTTAGGGATACCATATATAAATAGAGGATATCTCAGCATTAACAAAACATTTTTAAAAGGTGATTATGATTATCTGCTCATAGTTGAAAAGGATAAGCTTGTTATGAAAGGCAGTGATGACAGCACATTATTCTGGCATCCTAACATGTCGGAGCTTAAGATAAATTCAATAAGAAATGGGAATAAAGATTCTCTGGTGGAAGCAGCAGGAATTGAAGAAGGCGACAGCATATTGGACTGTACATTAGGACTTGCAGGAGATTCACTTGTTTTTGCAGCATTAGCTGGGAAAAATGGGTCTATAGTAGGGACAGAAGTAAATAAGTATATAGCTTATATTACAAAAAACGGCTTAGAAACATATAAGAATGATGAAGGAATATGTCCAGATTATATGAAAAACATACAGGTTTTAAATGAATCTTATGAAGATTACCTTAAAAATCAGCAGGATAACAGTTTTGATATAGTTTATTTTGATCCAATGTTTAAAAAGCCTAATAAAAAATCAACAACAATAAATTCTTTCAGAGCTTTTGCAGACCACAGAGGACTGACAAAGGATATACTTGCGGAAGCATTGAGGGTATGCAGAAAAAGGGTAGTTGTAAAGGAAAGATATGGTGAAAATGACCTTGAAAGACTTGGAATAGAAAAGTTTTATGGCAGCAGCAGGAAGGGTTCAATAATTTATGGGATAATTGAAAAAAATACTGCTGATGCCAGTTGTATTTATTAACTTATCCAGGCAGAGTGCGTATCCAACGGCTTCTTCAACCATCAATGATGCATTGTATATGAGATTATATGTGCCAACTATGTTCAATTAGCAAAGTTTACTTTGTTTAAATGAATTTATTATTAATTAAGGCACATATTATACATATGAGCCTTAATTGATGAAAAATCAAAATTTAAATAAGGCATAATCAATGGAGGAATATTTATGGAAATAAAAAAGACAGATATGAAGATAGCAGATAAAATGGAGATTAATCCTGTAAGTGTGGATAATATAGATGAGCCTAAGAAACTTCTTGGAATGACTCCAAAGTTCAAGACAATGTATTTTAATTTTGACAAAGGAAAAGGACTTCCTGATCATGTTCATAATGGATATGCGTCAATATTTGTATATGAAGGAAAGATAAATATAGAATTTGCAGATGGAAATAAATTTGAATTGAACAAAGGTGATTATCTTCCTTTTGATGCAAGGGTAAAACATAATGTTATTGCAGAAATACAAAGCAGAGTCCTTGTAACAATTTCTGAATCGTTAGGATAGCATGAATGAATTTTTAAACCAATCCTATAAGTACGGTAGATGATGATTTGAAATCATGTTTGAGACAGGAAGCATAAATTATTAATTGAAACCTTCTGAGTGAAAAAATCATATATTTCTGAATAAAGTAAATTATTGACAATTATAATTTTTAGAGTTAGTATATTATCATATTAATATAAGTATTAGAAAGGAGAACGAAATGAAGATTACAGCTTAATTTTAATTATTTGTTTTATAGATTAAAGGTGGACCCTTGTTTGCTATGCAAAAATTTAAAAGCTGTATTATTTATTCATTTATGTTCTTAACAAGCTGTTCTTAAAAATAAGGACAGTCTAAATTTAATTTTGATACACAGATTATCTTTGCGTTATAAAAGGATTCTATAAAGTTATTATTTATGGCCATATTTCAGCTGTAAATCAATGAAGTATAGAGTGACATATGACATAATGCATGCTGTGGTATTAATATGAAATATAATTGACTTTTATTATTTGAGTCACATTTAGGGAATTATAAATGTTTAATTTGCATTTATAGTTCCCTTTTATTGTGCAGAAACTTCGGACATTCTGAACTAAAAATTACGGTTAAATAGACAAGAAAGGTTGAATAGCAAGGAGTTAATAGTTAACAGGTAACAGTACTATCAATTCTCAACTATCAACTTCGACTGAATGAACGGGATTCACCATATTAAGAGGTGATAATTTATGGCAGTTTTAATTGAATGTAAAAATATATATATGGAATATGGAGAAGATGTTATTTAAAAAAATATTAATCTGCGCATTAAAGAAGATGAAAGATTAGGAATAGTAGGATGTAATGGAACAGGAAAGACAACTCTTGTAAATGTAATATGCGGAAGCTTAGAAGCAACATGCGGCAGTGTGGTATTTTACAGGGATAATCCTGATATAGGATATATGAAGCAGTCTACACATTACAATGATGAAAACAGCAGTCTAAGCTGTGGAGAAAAGACAAAGAAAGCATTAAATGAAGTATTTTATGGGAAACATGATATTCTTGTCCTTGATGAGCCTACAAATCATCTTGATTATGATGGAGTAAGCTATATCGTAAATAAGATAAATAATTTTAAGGGAACAGTTATAATGATATCTCATGACAGGTATTTTTTAGATCAGTGTGCAGAGAGGATTGTAGAAATTGAAAACGGTACTTTACATGAATATGATGGAAATTATTCTTTTTATAGAAGAGCTAAAAAAGAGGAATATGAAAATACACTGAAGCTGTTTAATGAACAGGAAAAATTAAAGGCAAAGATAAACTGTGAAATTGAGCAGACTAAAAACTGGTCTTCAAAGGCCCATAGGGAAGCACGGACAAAAGCTATAGAAAGCGGAAATAAATTTGGCGGAAAAGAATTTAACAGGGCAAAAGCAAAGAGGATGGATAAACAGATTAAATCTAGAATCAAGCGATTAGAAAAAATTAAAACTGATGGAATAGAAAAGCCTAAAGAAGAAGAAAAGGTGTTTTTTGAACTTAAAGAAGGTAGAAAAAAAGGAAATATTGCTTTGTATGGAAGAGAAATTTCAAAGTCATATGAAGATAATATTATTTTTAAAAAATCATCTTTTTATGTTAATC
>JAEWQX010000130.1 GCA_023399035.1 Bacillota bacterium
CCAATGGCTGCAAACTTCAACATGCTGCCTGCTGCCCTTTTAGAAACTAAGGATAAAAACGTAGTTATAAAAGCTCAGGCACCCCTTGCTATAGTTTTATTATTAATACACATTGTACTAATGTACACTTTAGGATTCTAATAAATGAATTCATGTTTACACTAGAGAATTTTAATATAGCAATTAAATATATAGAATTCCCATAAAAAGATTTAACTTACAAAAAAGATTTAACTTACAAAATTGATTAAATTTTATTGAAAGCTCAATAATCAATAAACAGACATTAGCTGCTTCACTGCTTTAGTGGCAGCTAATGTCAATTAAAAAATAAAATTTTACTACAGAGGAGATTTGAATTATGAAAGTATTAATTACAGGTTTTGATCCATTTGGTGGAGAAAGCATAAATCCAGCTCTAGAAGCTGTAAAGAAACTGCCAGACACTATCTGTGGAGCAGAAATAATAAAGCTTGAAATACCTACTGTTTTTAGAAAGTCATTAGAAAAAATCGAAGAAAACATAATAAAGCATAATCCTGACATAGTCATTTCAGTTGGTCAGGCTGGAGGAAGATTTGGAATAACTCCTGAAAGAGTTGCTATAAATGTAGATGATGCAAGAATACCAGATAACGAATCAAAACAACCAATTGATGTTCCGGTATTTGAAGATGGTGAAAATGCATACTTCACTACTCTTCCAATAAAGGCAATGGTTGAAGAAATGAAAAAAGGAAATATCCCTGGTTCAGTTTCAAATACAGCTGGTACATTTGTATGCAATCATGTTATGTATGGAATACTATATATGGCCGCAAAAAAATATTCTAATATAAAAGGTGGATTCATCCACGTTCCATATATCCCATCTCAGGTTTTAGATAAGCCTAATATGCCTTCAATGTCTGCTGAGGACATAACAAAAGGATTAGAATTATGCATAAAAGCTGCTGTTTCTAAAAATGAAGATGTAAAAGTGACTGGCGGTGCAATCTGCTAATATATGTTTTCTTATAAAACTCAATATAAAAGCAATGCATAATATTAATATGTTCATCCAAAATAGGAGATGATGTACAAATGAATAAAAATATCAATGTTTTTGTCTATGGAAGCTTGAGAGAAGGTTTTTTCAATTATGACAAATATCTAAAAGGAAAAGTGAATTCCATAAAACCTGCTAAAATCAATAATATGACAGTATATCATATGCCCTACAAAGGCTATCCTGCAATTATGAAAGGTGAAGGCACTGTCTACGGTGAAATTATGGAAATAAAGCCTGAAATGTATGATGAAACAATGAGTGCCATGGATGAAATGGAAGGATTCATAAGTGAAAACAATCCCCAGAATGAATATGAAAAAACTATACTTGAAGTTGAGCATCTTGATGATGGAAAAACTGAAAAATGCTATGTATATTTTTACAATAAAGATATAGATCCTAAATTTGAAGATCAATCAGTATTTGTAACTCACGGTGACTGGGTAAAACATATGAATGACAATAAATAAGCAACATAAAAATAAAGGCTGCTGCAATTAAGATAAATGCATATAGTACATTGGTTTATGATATAAATGAAAACAATATACTATAGTTTTTACTCTTAGTGCATCAGCCTTTTTTATTTCTTTGTAAGTTTTTAGATTGTTCTTTTATTGTGGAATGGTACACTATTCTCTATTTTATAATAGATTTTATCCACTCCACTGCTTTCTTTGAATTTTCTTCTTTATCTCCATTTAAAGGATCCTTAAAGCTTATTTGTCCTATAAAATTATTATCTGGAAGTGCTTTCTTAAGGCCTTCAAAACACTTGTTTGCTCCTCCCCCTCCATGGCATGCAAAAAGTGCAATATTCTTATATCTTATTGAATTATCCAATAAAAATGTATTCAATGGTGGTGTATATGTGCTGCACCATACTGGAGTACCAATTATCAAATTTTTATAACTGTTTATATCAATCCTGTTATTTATTAGTTTAGGTTTCTCTTTAAGAAAAACACTTTTACCTCCCCAAAAATATTTTCCAATCCTTCCTGTAGAATATTTTTTTATTGGAACAAGCTCAAGTATATCACATTGTATTTCTTGTTCCATAGCTTGGGCAATAAATTTTGTATTCCCTTCAAGACTAAAATACACAATCAAATTCTTCATTACTTATCACTCCTAAAATCAAATACCTCACGCCTATATTCTACCATATTTTAGAAGCATATTACTCTTATAATATCACTTTTTTTCAAAATTATACAACATATCAATAAATCAAAATAACAAAATAATTTTTTCCTTTTCTTCAATTTATTTTATTATGTTAAATTAATATGTTCTGTTTATTCTATAAATAAAACAAAAAAGTACCACTGCAAAAAACTAATTCTGCAATGGTACTTCTATCAGCAAATCTTAATTATTTTTTAACCATTGAATTGCACAGTATGCATGCATAGCAGCTCCTGTAACTAATATATCTTCATTAAAAACAACCTTAGGATTATGCATTGGTTCACCATAAAGGGAATTTTCTTGTTTTGTACCTGCTCCAAGCATAAAGTACACACTTGGGACTTCATAAGAATAAGATGCAAAATCTTCTGATCCCATTCCGCCTCCTTCAAAAGAAATTACTGACTTATCTCCAATCAGCTCTTTAACATATGAACCAAGCTCATTTGCTAAATCAGTATCATTTGTTAATGGTGGTACAGAAGATAATTCTATCAGCTCAGCATCGCCTCTGAACATCTTTGCTGTTGAAACTACAATATCATTGACTCTGTTAAAGATGAATTCACCTAATTCTTTGTCCAAACTTCTTATAGTTCCTTCCATGACTACTTCATCTGGAATTATATTAGCTGCATCACCTCCAGCAAATTTACCAATTGTTAATACTGCTGGTTTAGTTGCTGGTATTTCTCTGCTTATAATTTCTTGTAAAGATATGTATATATGAGCTGCAATATTAATAGGATCAACTCCTGTTTCCGGCATAGCTCCATGACAGCCTCTTGCTTTTACAACAATTCTAAATCTATTGCATCCAGCTATACTAGTTCCAAGTCCATATAATACAACATTAGATGGTGTTCCTGAATGAACATGCATAGCCATGGCTGCATCAACTTTAGGATTTTCAAGAACTCCTGCTTTTAACATTTTTTTAGCTCCAGTAAATCCTTCTTCATCTGGCTGAAATACAAGTTTTACAGTACCTTCAATCTGGTCTTGATTTTCTTTTAATAACTTAGCTGCTCCTAAAAGCATTGCAGAGTGCATATCATGCCCGCAAGAATGCATACATCCATTTGTTGATTTAAAACTACATTCATTAGCTTCTGCCATAGGTAGTGCATCCATATCAGCTCTTAATAAAAAAGTCTTTCCCGGTTTATTTCCTTCTATAGTAGCTACAATTCCACTTTCACATATTTCTTTTGGCTCATAACCAAATTCTTTTAATTTTTCCATTACGTAAGCTTTAGTTTTTGGCAAATTATCTCCAACCTCTGGATTTTCATGAATTGTTCTCCTGTAGTCTATAAGTTCATCTTTTATTTTTTTTGCTTGATTAATAAAATTATCCATAATTAAACATCTGCCTTTCACTAAGAATCATATTTTTCAAATATAACTCAATTTAACTTTGTATATTTAGTATTTACTATTTTTTTTATAATGATGCTATTTTACAAAACATTTATTAAACTGTCCATAAACTAAAAAATAACTATTTGGAAATTTTTTGTTAACACAAATGCTCTCTTCAATAAGACATGGATTTATTTTTCCACTCTTAAATAAAGGGAGCACTCTTTGTACTTTTTACTTAATATATTTTTATATTACTACTAAACATTGAATAACATATCTTCATAAGTTGGTAGTGGCCAGTACTCCTTGTCCACAATTGTTTCAAGTTCATCTGCAACTGTTCTTAATTTCTGCATTTCTTCAAATACTTCATATCTGTACATCATTCCTAAATCATAAGCATCTCCAGTGAAGTTATCAGCTTTTTCAACTACTTTTTCAAGAAGTCCGATGTTTTCATTTAATGATGCTGCTAAATTAGAAACCTTAGTTAATAATTCACTTTGAACAGATACACATACATCTAAGCCTGTAGCTTTTATAGAATTTATAGATTCTGCAAGGCTTGAAGCATATTTAAGCACTGATGGAAGGATCTGACGCTTAGCAATTTCAAGAGTAGTCAATGCTTCTATATTGATGATCTTGCTGTAGTTTTCAAGAAGTATTTCATAACGTGCTTCAGCTTCTTTTCTAGTTAATACTCCATGTTTTTCTAATACTTCAAGGTTCTTTTCTGAAATTAAAGCCTTTGAAGCTTCAACAGTAGACTTGATGTTTGGAAGTCCTCTTCTTTCTGCTTCTTCAACCCATTCATCAGAATATCCATTTCCATTGAAGATTATTCTCTTATGCTTCTTAACAAGTTCTGTTAATAATGTATCAACTTCAGCATCTACATCTGATGCGTTTTCAAGTCTGCCTGCAATTTCACTTAAAGTTTCAGCAACTATTGTATTTAATACATGGTTACAGCATCCAATTGAAGCTGAAGATGGAACCATTCTAAATTCAAATTTATTTCCTGTGAATGCAAATGGAGATGTTCTGTTTCTGTCTGTTGCATCCTTTGGAAGGTTTGGTAATGTGTGAACTCCTATAGCTAATTCACTTGCAGCCTTAGAGCTTGTAGCTGGTCCCTTTTCAATTTGTTCTAATACGTCTTCTAACTGGTCTCCTAAGAAAACAGAAAGAATTGCTGGAGGTGCTTCATTTGCTCCTAATCTATGATCATTACCTGCATTTGCAGCAGATACTCTCAATAAATCTGGATATTCATCAACAGCTGCTATTACTGCACATAAGAATAAAAGGAACTGTTTGTTTTCATGAGGCGACTTGCCTGGTTCAAGAAGATTTATACCATCATCTGTAGCCATAGACCAGTTATTGTGCTTACCTGATCCATTAACTCCTGCAAATGGTTTTTCATGAAGCAAGCAGTATAATCCATGTTTATCTGCAACTTTCTTCATTATTTCCATTGTTAATTGATTATGATCTGTTGCAATATTTGTTGTGCTGAATATTGGAGCTAACTCATGCTGAGCTGGTGCTACTTCATTATGTTTTGTTTTAGCTGAAATTCCAAGCTTCCAAAGTTCTTCATCAAGCTCCTTCATGAAAGCTGAAATTCTAGGCTTGATAACACCAAAATAATGGTCATCAAGTTCTTGTCCCTTTGAAGGTTTTGCTCCAAATAATGTTCTTCCTGTTAATATAATATCTTTACGAGCATTATACATTTTCTTATCAATTAAGAAATATTCCTGTTCTGGTCCTACAGTTGTAATAACTTTCTTAGATGTAGTATTTCCTAAAGCTCTTAAAACTCTCATTGCTTGTTTATTTAAAGCTTCCATAGAACGTAATAATGGAGTCTTTTTATCTAAAGCTTCACCATTATATGAACAGAAAGCTGTTGGTATACATAAAGATCCATCTTTGATGAATGCAGGTGATGTACAATCCCATGCAGTATATCCTCTTGCTTCAAATGTTGCTCTTAATCCTCCTGATGGGAATGAAGAAGCATCTGGTTCACCTTGAATAAGCTCTTTTCCTGAAAATTCAAGTATTACTTTACCATCAGCAGTTGGGTTTATAAAAGCATCATGCTTTTCTGCTGTTATTCCTGTCATTGGCTGGAACCAGTGTGTAAAATGAGTTGCTCCCTTTTCTACTGCCCAGTCTTTCATTGCTCCTGCAACAACATCTGCAACTTCAGGAGCAAGGCTTGTACCTTCTTCAATTGTCTTTCTTAATGCTTTGTATGTAGCTTTTGGAAGACGTTCCTTCATTACTGAATCATTAAATACATTTGTTCCAAAAATTTCATTAACTTTACTCATTTAATATATTCCCCTTTCAATTTACACTTATATTATTTTCTTTTTTATCATATATTTCTTGAATTTTATTGTATATATTCCATAAAATTCAAATAATTAAAAAAGGAGCCAAAGAATATGTAATTATTCTTTAGCTCCATTGCTAATCATATTAATTTTTAAATTAAAATAAACTTTGAAATATATTTTACAAACACAGCTACCGTAGCTGTGTTTATTTACAAATTTAGATTACTACATTTTACAAGAAATTTCAATACATAATTGAAATTTTTTCATAATTTTTATTCCATCTATAAACTTCTATGGTAAATCACATAATTTCCTTGCTCACATCATAGCATATATACTTATCTAAAAATTCACGTATAGTATTCCAATAAAGCTTTGGATTTACCTTGTTTGACTTGCAGTGCCCTGCGCCTTCAACAATAAGCATTTCCTTTTCGCACAATGCACTTTCATAAACCTTTTTAAGCATATTGAAAGGAACGAACTTATCCTTATCTCCATGAATAAAGAGAATTGGTATTTTAGATTTTGCAAGCTGGTTTACTGCTGAAGCTTCCTTCAAATCATATTTTGCACGTATTTTTATTATCATGTTTGCAACATACATCATAGGGAATTTAGGAAGCTTGAACATGCATTTTAATATATAAGCAAACTGATCCCATACACATGTATACCATGAATCTACTATTGCAGCTTTCACATTGCTCTTTAAATTTTCTCCACATGTCATCATTACAGTGCTTGCACCCATAGATATTCCATAAAGAATGATTTCACAATCCTCATACTTTGCTGTAATATAATCAATCCATCCAAGGATATCCTTCCTGTCATGCCACCCCATTCCTATATAATTTCCTTCGCTTTTGCCGTGGCCTCTCAAATCGGGAATTAAGACATTATAGCCCATATTGTAAAAATGTCTTGCTCGCCCGCACATCTTCATACTGTTACCATCATATCCATGAACAGCTATAACCCATTTATTAGTCTTATAGTAATTTCTTATTTCAGAACCATGAAGCTTTAATCCATCAAATGAATTTATATAAACTTCTTCATAATTAGATGCATTCTCAAACCATTCCCTGTCTTCCCTGTCTCTGTTTAATTCCCTCTGGGCTGACGTTGATTTTTCTAAATCATCCCTGCTTTTGAAAACTGAAGCCTTGGATGTACCTGTATCAATAGCTAACTTGTAAAAATAATTTCCACCAAATAATAATAGAGCACTCATAAAAAATATAGATAATAGAGATAATATAGAAATCATTAAAATAGTATTCATAAAATCCTCCTATTTCCTTAATATCTTATTTGTTATATTCATAGTATCATTTCAAAGTTAAATCCATTGGTAATATATGTTAAATAATTTTAAAATGAAGGAATCTTAACAACTTCATGATTAATAAACTCAATTTTAGTTCTATTATTGCTATAAGACTCATCTTTTATACCATAATTGATATTAATTGCAATAAAACAAGCCCTGGGAAAATCCAGAGCTTTATTTAAGCTTATTATATAAATATTATCTTGCGCAGCATTTTTTATATTTCTTTCCGCTTCCACAAGGACATGGATCATTTCTTCCTATCTTATTAGATGCAGCTTGAATTGAACTGCTACCTCCAGTCTTTTCTTCTTTCATCAATTCTGCCTGACTCCATCCTTTATTAATCCACTTAGGAATGTGGTTCCCAAATTGTGTGCAGAGAGTAAGTAATTTTTCTGCTTCTTTTATATTTTCTATTACCATACCCATCATATGCAGTCTGCTCATAATTTGTCCTATATCGAAAGTACCCATAACGTAGTCTATCCATATATCACAAATTATGCCCTCTACATTTTCAGCATTATTGATATTTTTAAGTAAATACGCCTCTAAATCACCATAATATCTAGAATTCTTAAAATAATATTCACTGCTGTATTTTAATAATTCTTCTTTTGATGGAACATTGTACTCCCTGCCTTCTCTTTCCTGAAGCACCTTATCAATATCTCCTTCATACATGCATAGGGCTTCACATACAAGCATTCCTTCATAGTTAATTATACTGCTGTTATGGATATTATATTTATCAAGATAATACATCAATTCTTTTAATATAAGTTTATCTTCATTTTGTTTATTATATATATCAAGGAAAAATTCCACTTCAAAAATACCATATAAGTTAGCAAATGCTCTCATGTAATTGAATATCTTAGAATATGTCTCCTGAACTAAAGCAATCTTATTCTTATCAATCTTTATATAAACTTC
Organism: Bacillota bacterium; assembly: GCA_023399035.1. Taxonomy (GTDB): domain Bacteria; phylum Bacillota; class Clostridia; order Clostridiales; family Clostridiaceae; genus Clostridium. The sequence continues at coordinate 8,255 of JAEWQX010000130.1, forward strand.
ATTTATTTCATCTGGCATTATGCTTTTGATATTACCATCACCAAGATCATATAAGAAATACATTCCTATCTTTGCAAGGCCTAATGTCATTATTGATTCAGGTACTGTATTGTTACCTACAGAGCGGATATGATTTTCATGCTCATAATAAGCAGCTAAATTGCTTATAAGATAATTTTCATCAGTAAGCCTGTCATAAATAGCTTGTATCAATTCATCTTTCTTCATCTTATAAGTCTTGTCGATTTCATATACCTTTGCAATGTTCTTTAGAAAATCTACAGTCATATAATTAAGATTTTCTTTTAATCCTGTTTCAATTGGTTTTTTTATTAAATTTTTCATCTGTTTATCCTTTTCATTTAATTTTATCTTTTAATTTTCGATGTGTCCTACATATTTATCTATAAGTAGCTCCTGATATGCCGTATTCCTATTAAGTTTTAATTCTTCCTTTATTTCCTTTAATTATTCAAACCTTTAATTAAGACTATCCATATTATCCATTGCTTCTCCCATAGAGCTTAAATCATCATCTGATAGTGTATTTAAAGACTGCTTTAGTATATCATAAATTACAGTAGGCTTAAAGTCCTTAGAGAGTTTTGGCTTCTAAGCTGTATTTAATTTCAAATATTTAATCAAATCTGATGTTTGCTGCATAAACAAAGCCGTCTGTATATCAGGCGGCTTTGTTAGTTATGCACTTATTTCTCCAAAAGAAGCTTCTGATTTTATCATCATTTACTTTCCTATATTACATTTATAATTTGATTCTTGACCTAATTATATAATATAATTCAATACATTAAAATTCTATATTTCTAGTTTTCTTCATTTCTTCAAAAACATATTTTGTATCCTGTGTATGAAGTACTGCCCAGTTATCTATAAGCCATCTATAATCATCTTCACTTAATTTAGCAGCTATATCTATTCCAGTTATTCCAAAATCCTCATACCAGCTCTGAAGCAAATATCCAAGCCACTCCATAGACTCCATATAATATCTCTTTTCTTTTTCATCATATTTTTTAGAAGAAATCATTCCATTTTCTTCAATCCATGAAAGATAATATAGGCTCCCCCTTGATAAACATATTAAATCTCCAGATTCCAGTGAATCTTTATATTCCGAAGAAAGTGTTTTAATTACAGTATCAAGCCAGTCTTTTTCGTATTTTATACTATCCCTGAAAATATCAGCCAACGTCTCACATCTATTTTTATTTAATATATTCCACATAGTTATCTCTCCTGCAAATCTACATAATAAACGTCTTTATTCGAGTTTCGTCTTGCCTTAAAAACTTTATCATTAAGCATACTCAGATTTATCATTTCATTTTCCTTTAGATTAAAGATTTCCTTTAAGGTTAATTCCTCTACACCTAAAAACTTTAGATTGCCTAATGCTTTTTGAGATATTAAATTTATCTGCCTGTCAATCTTCATACAATTTAATATGTTCAAAGTTTCATCAACACTATACACATTATCTAAAAAATTCTGTACTGTTCTATAAAGCTTATCATCTGCAGTAGGTCCAATTATTACATCATAATCAGAACTTTTAATATTAATGTCAAGGTTTGATCTATTGCTGCATACAAATAAAAGCCATTCAATATCCAGATTATATTCTTTTATTTTTAGTCCACTCAAATCTAAATCATATTTATTTATATACTGTCCATTTCTAAGAGCACACCAAGATTTTGCCATAAAAATATTTTCTGTACAATAAAATCCCGGGCCAAAATCTGTTCCTTTTCTACTTCCTTTATAGCATGGATTTTCTATTCTTTTTTCACTGCCATGATATACTATCATATTCTGCTCTTCTCTCCTTTAATATCATTAACAAATGACTTATTACTTCCCCAAACTATTACTTAAATTATTGACCTAATTATATAATATAATTCATAATCCATTCAACATAAAAATATTTCCCTGTACTAATCTTCTCCATAGTTAAACCTCATAAAATCTGTTATAGTAAAATTTTCATCATGTGTCTTCAGATTCTCATACATTACTTACATCTACAACTCAATTTTTATATAAATTATACCAAATATATACATATTATTGAATAATTTTTTAGACTATAAAAAAGCCCTGAAAAATTCAAGGCTTAATACTTCTATTATCTTTCTATATTTTAATTTTTTCAACTTATTGGCAATTCTCAAGCAAAATTATTATTTTCCCAAGTTGTTGGGAAACATCTTTTTACATAAAACCTCTAGCCTGTTATTAATTATTCTTTTAAACTCCCTAAATATTATAAATTCCTTATATGTCCGTATAAATAGTTCCGATATATTTCAAGAATTTCTAATAAGGTAAATATAATTTCATTTGTGTACTTATTTAACATCTACAAATAATGGAACTCATCAATTCCCGGTGTACTAAAGGAATTATAAATATTGGTTACTATTTCATCATAATATTCTTTCTTGTCTACAGGATATCTGATTTATACCATTTTTTATGTAAATTATAAGCAGCCACTTATAATATACATATATAATTTCTTGTAAAATATAACCTATCTATCTGATATTATATATATTTATTATATCCGTTATCTTTACCCCCTAATTTGTATTGCCTTATTTTTTATATACTGCTCATTCTTGTTATTCCTAAGCAGTTCTTATACATCTCATCTATACGAATATTTCTTTTGCTTAAGCCCCAAATTGCTGTTTACATGAATATCAACTGTGCTGTATTCAAATGCTAAATCAGTATGAATCATTTCACGTTCTTCCATTGTTACACCTTTTGTATATCATAATGGCTGTGTACCCATGATCTTGAATCTAACAAATTTTATATTTTCAGCGTACCATGCAGGATATTCTCCTTTTACCACACTGTCATATACAGTTACATTTTTGCTATGCCAGAATGCATCTTTAGTATCTAAATACTGATTCACCATCCTCTGGATCTGCAAAATTCAAGGCTTCATACTTATATTATATACGTATTTTAGTTTTCCCAACTTGTTGGGAATTTCCCAGACAGAATTATTATTTTCCCAAGTTGTTGGGAAAACTTATTTTTATGCTTTATCTAGTCTAGTTTCATCTGTATTCTCTTTGCTTATTTATTACCAAGCAACTTTCTAACAGCTTTCACAGAACTTTTCACAAATTCTTCATAAGATACCTTCACTATTGATTCATTATGTCTTATGCTTTCAATTGTATTCTTCTGTATTAGGACTGTAACATCATCTATTCTAAATGCATCTACTTTATACTTATCAGCTGTATAATCCATATTTTTTAGTGAAGATTCATCTTTACCACTTTGATTATCTTCATAAATAATTCCTGACCTGCTATTACTTATTCTCTTAAGCT
>JAEWQX010000145.1 GCA_023399035.1 Bacillota bacterium
TGCTTAAGACTCTCTTTTACGTCTATTATTCTCTGATTAGCTGACCCTCTAAATTTTAATCCTTCTACCATATTTTCTTCTTCAAATCTTCCATCTACGAGTACATCTATATTATTTAAAAGCTCATTCCAGCCATTTCTTTCATCCTTATGTTCTAATATATAATCATAAGTATATCCTGTGTAGCTCCATACACTTAATTTATTTTCTTTAAATGCTTTCGCCATATATGCAAATTTATCTGCCTGTTCCCATGGATCTCCACCGCTAAAAGTAACTCCCCTCAGCATTGGATTTTCTAGAACCGCATCTATTAGTTCATCCATATTACGGTCTTCTCCTCCATCAAAATCATGTGTATCTGGATTGAAGCATCCCTTGCAGTTATGTCTGCACCCCTGTGCAAAGAACACCCTTCTCATTCCTGGACCATTTACAAGACTTTCATAAGCTATTCCTGATAATCTAATATTCTTATCCATAAGTATCAAACTCCTAAAATCATCATAACCTTTTTAGTTTACTTATATTTTGTTCATATATTCGTTTTAATGCTTGTCCTAAAAATATTATACCACTAAAGTAAAAAACAGATTAATACTTGTAAATACATATATTAATCTGTTTTTATATTTCATAATAATTGTTTGCTTATTATTTAGTTATTATGTTTTACGTAATTTAATCTTCCGCCTACTTTAATGACTTCAATTTCTTTTTCTGTTAAATCAGCAACAGCTTCAAATTCAAGTCCTTTAGTTAAGTTCTTAACTACAACTTTTCCACCAGCTAAAGCATTTTGAACTCCTTCAATCTTTAACTCATCTAATAAATCAATCTTGTCATAATCTGCTGGGTTCTTAAATTCCATTGGGATTATTCCATTATTGATTAAGTTAGCTTTATGAATTCTTGCGAATGATTTAGCTACAACTCCCTTAATTCCTAAGTATAAAGGTGCTAATGCAGCATGTTCTCTACTTGAACCTTGACCATAGTTTTCTCCAGCAATAATAAATCCACCGTTATTTTCTTGAGCTCTCTTAGGGAATTCTGCATCTATTGTACTAAAACAGAATTCTGAAAGATAAGGGATATTTGATCTAAATGGTAATAGCTTAGAGTTTGAAGGCATAATATGGTCTGTTGTTATATTATCTTCAACCTTAATAACTACCTTTCCATCCACTTCTTCACCTAGTGCTTTTCCAACTGGGAATGGTTTTATGTTTGGTCCTCTTACAACTTCTACTTCAGCATTAGTTGGAGCTGGTGGTAAAATCATTGAATCATCTATAATGAATTTTTCTGGCATTTCGATATCTAAATCAACTTCATTAACCACTTCTCTTGGATCAGTTAAGTATCCATTTATTGCTGAAACTGCAGCTGTTTCAGGACTGACAATATATATTTGTCCTGATAATGTTCCACTTCTTCCATAGAAGTTTCTGTTTACAGTTCTTAAAGATATTCCATTTGTTCCTGGTGCTTGACCCATACCGATACATGGTCCACAAGAGTTTTCAAGTATTCTTGCTCCAGCACTAATGATATCAGCTAATGCTCCATTTCTAGCAATCATCTCCATAACCTGTCTTGAACCTGGTCCGATTACTAGACTTACATTAGGATTAACCTTTTTACCTTTTAATATTCTGGCAACCTTCATTAAATCCATATATGAAGAATTTGTACAGCTTCCGATGAATACTTGGTCAACTTTAATTTTTCCTGCTTCAGTAACTTTAACTACGTTATCTGGCATATGTGGTTTCGCTGTTAATGGTTCTAATTCACTTAAGTTAACAGTTACAACTTCATCATAAACTGCATCTTCATCTGGTTTAAATTCTATCCAGTCTTCTTCTCTTCCCTGAGCCTTGAAAAATTCTAAAGTTCTTTCATCACTTGGGAAAATTGAAGTTGTTGCTCCAAGTTCAGCACCCATGTTAGTTATAGTTGCTCTTTCTGGAACTGAAAGACTCTTAACACCTTCTCCTACATATTCGAATACTTTACCAACCCCGCCTTTAACAGTAAGCATTCTTAACACTTCAAGTATTACATCTTTAGCAGAAACCATTTTATTTAACGATCCTGTAAGTTCAACCTTAACAACCTTTGGAGTATTTATATTATAAGCTCCGCCACCCATAGCTAAAGCAACATCTAATCCACCTGCACCCATAGCAAGCATTCCAACTCCTCCTGCTGTTGGAGTATGGCTGTCTGAGCCTATTAATGTATCTCCTGGAGTTGAAAATCTTTCTAAGAATATCTGATGACATATACCATTACCTGGTTTAGAAAAATAAACTCCATATTTAGATGCAACAGTTTGAATAAACTTGTGATCATCAGCATTTTCAAATCCCTGTTGTAACATATTATGATCAACAAATGCTACTGATTTTTTTGTTTTAACTCTGTCTATTCCCATTGCTTCTAATTGAAGATATGCCATTGTTCCTGTTGAATCCTGAGTTAAAGTCTTATCAATTCTTAATGCAACTGGTTGCCCTGCCTTTAATTCACCCTCAACAATATGGCTCTTTAAAATCTTGTATACTAAATTATCTCCCACTTTTGTGCTCCCCCTATTTCATTGCTTATTATGTATTAAAATTCATAAATTTATTATAATTGCATATTCACTATTGAAAATCTTACTTATTACAATAATGAATATGCTTTAAAAAAATCTCTTATTAATACTTAAATTAATAAATATATTTCATTTCTATTTTGCTTCATCTTTCTTTCTATGATAATCCTTATATAATTGAACAAGTTCCTTATCAAAAAGTGTTCTCTTTAATCTTACTGAAGTAGATCTAACAAGCTCTAGTATTCCTTTAGATTCTTCATCTGTAAGATCAATATCATATTCCTTAAATTTATTTACTATAGCTGCTCTTCCTGAATGCTTTCCTATAACAATCTGTCTTTCAAGACCAACTATAGACGGATCAAATGCTTCATAATTTTTAGGATCCTTTAATGCCCCATCAGCATGTATTCCTGACTCATGAGCAAACATATTACTACCCACAATTGCCTTCCACTTAGGTAACTCTCTTCCTGATGCTCTTGAAACATATTCAGATACTTCTCTGAACATCTTTGTATTTATATCTTTGCCCTTATATCCACATACTATCATAAGTGCCATCAATACTTCTTCTAATGCAGCATTTCCTGCTCTTTCTCCAAGTCCATTTACAGTAACTCCCACATGAGTTGCACCTCCATGAAGACCTGCCAAAGCATTAGCTGTAGCCATGCCGAAATCATTATGAGTATGCATTTCTATATCAAACTGTGTATTATCATAAAGATATTTTATTTCTTCCTTAAGTATGAATGGTTCCATTATACCAACAGTATCACAGAATCTAAATCTATCTGCTCCAGCCTGTTTAGCAGCATTTATGAATTCAATTAAGAATTCTCTATCTGCCCTCGAGGCATCTTCACCATTAACTGAAACATATAATCCATTCTTCTTTGCGAACTCAACAGATTTCACCATGTTTTCTACTACCCATTCTCTTGATTTCTTAAGTTTGTGCTGAATATGGATATCTGATACTGATGTTGAAATTGCAACTGCATCTACCCCACAATCTATTGATTGTTCTATATCACTTATTACAGCTCTATTCCATGCCATTATGCTAGGTTTTAAGTTTCTTTTTACAATTTCCTTTATAGCCTGTTTTTCATCTCCGCCCATAGTAGGAATACCAACTTCTAATTGATCTACTCCTAAATCACTTAACATTTCCGCTATAGCTATTTTTTCTTCATTAGCGAAAACTACTCCGGCTGTCTGTTCCCCATCTCTAAGAGTAGTATCTACTATAGTGATCTTTTTTCCATCATTGTCGTTAACTACCATAATAATTCCCCCATTTTTAATTATTACTTATCGCTTAATTATTATTTTCTTTTATTTTACAATACATATTAATAATAGCATATCTTTACACTTATAGACAAGTACTATTATTAATTTTTTGCAATGATTTGTCACTCTTCCTTCACGCTTTTAGTTTTTATGGTGATTTTTCTATGCATTATGGTTATTTATTGCAAGATTTTTTTTGTTTATTGCATTCTTTTAATTTTTATGTTTTTAGTTTTATAAATATTCCACATTATTTTTTTATACAAAAAATCCTATTAAACTTAAAATATTAAGTTTAATAGGATTTTTATTAACATTATTAATAATTATGACCATGTTTCTGAGTATGAGATATTCTATCTTCTCTTTCATGATATTTACCAGCTCCAAATCTCTCATCAAGACTAAGGTATCCAGTTACTCTTGAGATTCCCTGTATATCAGTACTCTTACAATTAGGACATTCATGTTGATGTTCCTGTAAGTAAGTTCCACAGTTCTTACAATATCTTATGTGGAAGTTTATTCCCATATAACTTATATTGGTTTTCTTATATGCATAGTTTACTATATCCATTACTGCTTCACCTGTTGGAGCATCATCAACTTCAATGTAGCTTATATGTCCACCATTACAAAGCTTATGGTATGGTGCTTCAATATCAATTTTATCTTTAATTGATATTGGATAGGAAACTGGTACATGGAAACTGTTTGTATAATATTCCTTATCAGTTACACCATTTATTTTTCCAAATATATTTTGATCCTGTTTTATAAACTTTCCTGAAAGACCTTCTGCTGGTGTAGCATAACAGCTCCAGTTTAACTTGTATTCTTCAGTTAATCTATCACAGTATTGTCTTATATGTTCAATGATCTTAATTCCTAGTTCTCTAGATTTTTCATCTTCTCCATGGTGCTTTCCAGTTAACGCTACTAAAGTTTCTGCGAGTCCTATGAATCCAATCCCCCAGGTTCCCTGTTTTAATATTGGTTCAATTGAATCATCAGGCCCTAATCCTTCTGATCCCTTCATAAGTCCCTGACCAGCTACAAATGGTAAATCTTTAACTTTTAAGTTCTTTAAAACACTATATCTATGCATTAACGAATCTTTTGCAAGCTCTAGTCTAGTATCTAATATTTCAAAAAATTTATCTAAATTACCTTTAGCTTGTAGACCTATTCTTGGTAAATTAAGAGTTGTAGGTGCAATATTACCTCTTCCTTTGCATCCTGGCTCTCCATTTACATTTTTCATAAGGTAAGTTCTACATCCCATTGTTGCTGGAACATATCCCTGATCGTAATATTCTTTGTTGAAATCTGCATCAATGTTCATAAATGTAGGGTTCATTCTCTTAGCTGCTACTCTGCATGCTAATTCATATAAGTAGAAGTATGGGTCATTTTCTTCTCTATTAACCCCTTCTTTAACTCTAAAAATTATGTTAGGGAATATTGGCTGTTCTCCCTTACCTAATCCCTTTTCATATTCTAATAAGAATATTTCACATACTAATGCTGCATCTTCGCTTTCAGGAAGACCAAGATTAATTGAACTGAAAGGTACCTGAGATCCTGCTCTCGAATGCATTGTATTTAAGTTGTAAACAACTCCCTGCATAGCTTGGTGGATTCTCTTTTTAACCTTCATGTCTGTTAATTCTTCTATTTTATCTGAAGGAATTTCTAATTCTTCTAATTCCCTTCTTACTTCTTCTCTTGTTGGTTCTACAAAAATAGCCATGTCGTTATCAAAATCTGGATGAGACTGTCCTCCAAACATATCATTTTGAGTCGATTGTAGCAATATACATGATAATTCAGCTGCTGTTTCTATTCTCTTTGGAGCATTAATAGTTCCATATCCTGTATTAAATCCATTAATAAGCATTTCTTTAGTAGGTATATGAAGACAATTCACAGTTAAATTGTAACTATCTAAATCATGATAATATAAGTCTCCAGTTTCATGAGCTCTTGCTAAATTTTTAGGCATAACAGCAAGTGTATTCCATTTATTTGATTCAGATGCTATTCTTAACAATTTAGAACTAAAATTATTTCCTACATTGGCGTTATCTCTATCTGTTTCTATACCAATCTTACGAATTGCTCTCATTAAATCTGATTTTATTTCTCTTACTTTAGTTCTTTCTTTTCTATATGTTGAATAAGCTACTGCTATATCTATATGTCCTTCAACTTGTAATGCTTTTTCTACGAAATTCTGTATTTCTTCAACAGTTATAGACTCTTTATTATCTAATTCAATATAATCTGTCACCTTTGCAACAGTAGTTAAAACTTCACTTTCTTTGAGAGTTAAACCGATTTCATTAGCTGCTCCCTTTATGGCCTGAGCAATCTTATCAGAATTAAACTCTACCTCTCTTCCATCTCTCTTCACAACATATAGCATTATTATTCCCTCCACAGCACAATATATTGTATAATTAATACTGTATTATTATACTGTATAAGCATTCATTAGCAAAGTGTTTAATTTTTAATTTTTTAACCTGTATATTTTAATTATCTCAAAATAGGTATGATTATCTAACTATTTGTTTATTTTATGTAGGTATTCTAAAGTTGACTAATTTTAAATATGTTATGATTAACCTAATTACTAATATAAGACTGATTTATAAAATAATTAACTTCTATAATTAATTATTTTTTAGATAAAATAACTATATCACTACTGATAACTATATCACTATTGATAATATTATCAGTAGTGATATAATTAATATAAATATTAGTTCAGAAACAAGGAGGATTTAAATTGGAAAAAATCGCTTTAATTACAGATAGCGCTTCTGATATAAGTTCAGATTTAATAAAAAAATATAACATCAACGTTTTACCGTTTAAAATTATATTTTCTGATAAAGAATACAAAGATGGTGTAGATATAACTCCTTCGATGCTTTATGAAAGGCTGCCACAAGAAATTCCTACAACATCATTACCTAGCATAAGTGAATTCACTCAATTATTAGAAGATTTAAAATCTAATGGATACACTCATGCAATAATAATAACAATCTCAAGCTGCTTCTCTGGTACTTTTAATGCAGCCAGATTAGCTTCTGGAAGTGTTTCAGGAATCAATACATTTGTATTTGATTCACTTACTCTTACTATGTCTGAAGGCGCAATAGTTATAGAAGCTGCACAGTTAATAGAAGAAGGTAAATCGTTTGATGAAATAACAAATTCCCTTTCTACAATAAGAGAAAAAATTGATGTTTTCTTCACATTAGATACATTAACTTATTTAAAAAAAGGCGGGAGAATAGGTAAAGTTGCTGGAACAATAGCTGAAGCCCTTAATATAAAACCTATAATAACAATAAAGGACGATGGTTTCCACACATATTCAAAGGTAAGAGGAACTAAACAGTCTATTTCTAAATTATCAAATATATTAAATGATTATTTAAGTAAAAGTAAGTGTAAAGTCTGGATCATGAATGGAGATGCTCCTGATAAAGCTGATATGCTATACAATGCTATCAAGGATTCTGATAATCTAGTTGAATGTACACTGGGCGGAATGATCGGGCCTGCCCTTGGTGTAAACACTGGACCTGGCCTTGTTGGATTTATTGTAGAAATGGTGGATTAATCATGAATGAATTAGGTTCTTCAAATATTGATTATATAAAGTCTGAAGAAAAAAGACTATATGAGGAATATAAGAAAAAAATTTCTGCTTTAAAAAAAGAATCACAAAAACAAAAGGAGTCATCTGTTCAGATTTTCACTAAAGGGTTATTACCTATATATGTATTATACCTATTATCATTATCACCTACTAACGGTAACGAAATATCCCACAGCATAAGCAAAAAAACAAATGGTAAGTGGACTCCAAGCACTGGAGGAATATATCCTCTTTTAAAGCGCATGGAAGAAGATGAACTAATCATAGGTGAATGGGATAATCCCAATAAGCGCTTTCAAAAAGTCTATAGAATTACCGAAAAAGGTTTAAGAGAATTTGAAAATAAAAAGATTATATTAAAATCAAAAATAGAAGATTCTTTAGAAGTTTTTAAAATAATCTACAAAGATTTATATTTATAATTTAAGAAGGTTTTTATCTTTATTGAAACTAGAGATAAAAACCTTTTTTTGTATATATATATTAGTTTTGCAGATAATAATAAATAATTACTGAATTTTTGAAAGGAGATTATTTATGAAGAACTTCGTACTAGATTCAACATATAAAGAAGCTGTAATAGTAAATCCAAATGATGAATTCTGCACTACGCCTGCTCATATCTTGCCCAATAATCCTGTAAGCAGATATGAAGTAAGTTCAAATGAGTTAAGCAACAGCTACATATCTCATACAAGTAAAAATGATAATTTTAACAAATATAATTTCATAGATTACATATAATATTTCCCCTTTATCGCTGTAATTAAAAAGATACACTTATTTGTGTATCTTTTTAATCTTACTTTACTGATAATTAATCATCAACAGAAATTGCATTTACAGGACAGCTTTCAGCTGCTTCTCTAACTTCATCTTCTAGTCCATCTGGTGCTTCATCTACAATAAATCCTGCTTTACCATCATCTTCAATTTCAAAGCAGTCTGGGCAAATTGATGGGCATAATCCACATGCAATACATGTATCCTTATCTACATGAGCTTTCATATTATTTCATCCTCTCTTTTAAAATTACATTATTAATATTTCCCAAGAAATATTAAGTTATGTATTTACTTTATTAATTAAAAAATTAAAAGTGAGCTATTCATAATCGCGCTTCATATGAACTTTAAATGTGCAAAAATAAAGACTCCTATATATGTTATACAACGCACATAGAAGTCTCGTTTTTATATCTACTTATTTAATTCTAGTAAAGTCCTTCGAATATTAACGAATATAAAGGATTTTCCTTAACATATTCTTCAGCTCTTCCTTCTTCAAGTGCTTCTGTAAGATCTATATTTATTGGAAGTTCTCCTAATAGAGGTAATCCTAGATATTCTGCATTTTCTTCTGATGATTTTCTGCTGAACACTCTTATCTTCTTGTCACAATCTGGACAATTGATATAAGCCATATTTTCAACTACACCCTTAATCTTGATTCCTATTTTCTGAGCCATTATAACAACTTTTTTTACAATCATTGAAACCATATCCTGTGGTGTAGATACTATTATAATCTCATCAATAGGGAATTCCTGCATTACTGTTAATGCTATGTCTCCTGTTCCAGGTGGCATATCTATAAGTAAGTAATCTAATTCTCCCCAGTTAGTTTCACTATAAAGCTGTTTTAATACTCCATTTATTACAGCACCTCTCCATATAAGAGGTTCTTCTTCAACAGGAGTAACAAGGTTCATAGACATTACCTTTATTCCACCAGCAGTTTCAACTGGATTAAATCTAACCATTTCATTGTCTAAAGGCTCTATTAATGATCTCTTTTCGTTTATACCAAAGAATCTTGGCATTGATGGACCAGTTATATCTGCATCTAAAACTCCTACTTTATATCCTCTTTTAGACAGCATTGTTGCCATAATACCAGTGACAGTTGATTTACCAACTCCACCTTTCCCACTTATAACACCTATTACATTTTTTATGTTTCCATATCTAGGTGCTAATTTAGGTATTTGCGTTTCACATCCACCTTTACTTTTTGTTTGACATTGTTCTTTACTTGGACAGTTATCACAGCTTCCCATTTTTATCCTCCTTATTCTTACCAATCCTGAGGCATTTTATTTGCCTCACTGACATTGATATCCCAATCTTTATAATTATATTCTGCAATTATATAATAGCTTTCAAAAGATTTATCTAATTTATTATCTACTGTTATTAATGTTTTAAATGTTGTACTATTATATCCTCTATTTTTAACTTTTATTATTGTATCAAAAGAATTTGAGTTATTATTAACTAAATCAACATCCGGCAATAACTTACTAAGATTCTTCTTAAAATCTTCTAAATCAGATGAAAATACATATTTCAAGCAATCTACATCTCCAGAAATATCTATACCAACCTTGCCTTTTGATAAAACATCCTTATGAGATTCAACTATTTTCAATATTGATTCATAATATATATACTCAAAACTTCTAGGCTTTCTTATGAATGATAAATTCTGCATTATTGTATTTTCTAAATTCTTAGGAACAGAAAAAGCATTTTCTTCATCATAAAAGTTTCCTATCCTATTAGAGTTCTGACCAACTACATATGAATATTTCTTTACATCCTCACCAATATATACTTCGAATATATAATCAGGATCAAGCGAACTTTTTTCAGCACATTCCTTACCCCTTGCAAGAATTTTATATATATCATTAATAGCCTGTGTGTCATTAACTATGAATCTGAAACCGCTGTCTCTTACATTTTGTATTACTATTTTATCAACTTTATTCTGTTTTATGTAATCAAACTTTTCATTTCTAAAATTAAGTTTTACTGCTACATCATTAACAAGAGAACATCCAGATAAAGGTGTAACAAGCACTATCAATGCAATAAGGATGATTACTGATTTATTTATCTTCAATGCTTTTTTTCTCTCCTTTAAAAAACTTGTTAATATTAAATATAATAATTCCAAGTACTAAAGTAAATATTGCAATGAATTGTGATGTAGATAATACACCAACACTTCCTCTTGGATCATTTCTTAAGAATTCTACACAGAATCTGCCGATACTATATATCATTAAATACATTCCAACCACTTTTCCATTTACTCTTTTCTTTTTCCCATAATATAAAAGTAAGAACCCTAAAATAAAATCAAAAACTGATGAATAAATCTGTGTTGGATGTACATGTATTCCAGCTGGTGCAAGTGATCCTTGTGGAAATACTACACCAATAGGCAAATCAGTCTGTGCTCCATAACAACAGCCTGCAAGGAAACATCCTATACGCCCAAACCCCTGTGCTATAGCAAGTCCCGGCACCGTTATATCCAGCATCTCAATAAGATTCCACTTTTTCCTTCTGCAGTACAGATACATTGCTAAGGCTCCACCGCCAATAGCTCCATAAACTACAAATCCATATCCAAAATTAAGTAATATACTTGGTTCTTTTATTATGTCCTTTATTTCTGTTATTATGAATAACCCCTTACCTCCTAATATTCCGCCTATTACCGCACAAATAATCAGGTTTAATAATGAATCTTCATCATATCCTCTTTTTTTGCCTTTATTTATAAATAAAGATGCTGCTACGATTATTCCTATAGCAATCATTAATCCATAACTCTTTATCTGTATACCAAAAAGCTCAAATAATACTATCCTCATTCATTACCTCCCTTTTTAATTGATAATTGATTTCCCTTTAGGATACTCCTTGTGAGAAATTAAAAGTTATATAAATATCATTGAAATCCTCTATTCTTAACTATAAATTCTCATCTATCAGCTTTATCAATTATTTTAAAATAAGTATCAAGGAGAAGCAAACGTCAGCTTCTCCTTGATACTTAAATTATAATACTTATATAGCTTATTAGCAAATCTTATTTATTATGCTTAATACTTGCAATTATATCTGAACAATCTTTTTCTAAAGCCTCGGTGTATTTGTCTTTTGATATGTTGAACAACACTTTTATTATCTGGCTGTTTTTACCTTTAATATAATAACATTCATTTATATAACTATAGCCATTATTAATATCAGTATTATATTTTGACAATACGCCTATGCTATCTGAATTTTCAAAAGGCATTATTTTATTATCCGAGTATTCTAATGACTGTTTTTTAATATCCTTATCTGCATAGTCTCTTACATCTTGTTTTGTATTTATCACCTGTACTAATCCTGTAATGGTATTATCTCTGCTTTTAAATTCAATATTATAGCTAATGTACTCATCTTTCTTTTCTTCTTCATCTATAATCCATTCAGAAGGAAATGTTACAGAATACCCTTCAAATGCACATTCCTTATATTCTTCACTGCTCTCTGTAACATTTACCCTTGAAAAATTATCAACAAAGAAACCTTGTGTTATGGCTAACAACAACATTAATGATAATAATAAACCTGTAACAACAATCTGCTTTTTATTCATATAACAACATCTATTCTATTCAGTTGGAACTACAATAGAACACTTCTTATAATCGTAGAACATTAGCCAATATCCATTATCTCTTGTTCCATCATTAGTCCATGTCACAAATCCAGTCTTTCCTCCATATGGCTGATCACTAACTGACTTGCTTCCTGGAATTGCATAAACAATATACTGAAGTTCACCAAAGCTATTACACTTGTATCCTAGTAAGAAATAATTTTCTTTATTTATATAAGGATAATAATTTAGCATTGGATAATAAGCCAAAGTATATTTATCATAATCTGATTTATCACATAAATCATCCATACTATTTACATTAATCTTATACCATTTGCAATAATCTATATCCTTAATATTACTGTTGTATGGTTCAAATCCCTTAGCAATCCTTTCGAAATATATGCCTTCTTTTCCCTTTATATTAAATGTACTTTCTTTACCTGCATTTGCAATAGACTTTTCATATTCTTCAAAATCTATTCTATCCATCCTTGTATTCTCATCGATTCTCTTGCTACTCTGTAATGAAGAAATGATTTTTTCTTCATCTCTCTTACATTTCTTTTCAGCTTTAAACTTCTTCCAGCAGTAATTATCCTCTGATTTCTTTTTAATAAATCCACAAATGACCATATCTTCTTTAATATCTGGTATATTAATCTGAATATCTAGAACACAACTGTCTAATTTATCATATGCTTTTTTAATATCATCCCATGGGCAGTATTTTTCGTCTTTCTTATATTTATCCTTTTTATCTTTGTCTTTTTTGCATCTCTTATCAGATTCATCATATTCATCAGATTTATCAGCTTCTCTACTCTCAGACAAGTCTGCTTTTACTCCTAAATCTGGTTTTATTTTAACTTCTTGTTTTGTTTCTAAATCTGATTTCAACTCAATTTCGGGTTCTAATGTTGAATCTGATTTTATATTATTATCTACTTCTTCTGTTACTATGTTCTCTTTGATTTCCAAACTGCTGTCATTACTTGCATGGGATATAATTTTAGGTTCAACGATCTTAGTTTCTGTTATCTTAGCTTCAATTATTTGTTTTTTAGGTGATGTATTAATCACTGAATCAGTAGATTCTTTTCTGATAGTATCAAGATCTAGTTTTTTAACAGACTTATTTGAGCTTTGGCTTTCGCTATCTTTAACTACTTTAAATTTCCTCCAGTTTTCATTTGATTCTTCGCCATTCATAAATCCATGCATAACAAAATTCATTTCATTTCCATTAGTCATGCAGATAGCAGCTCCAGATATTTTTTCATATGAAATTCCAAGCCCTGCTATATTATTAACGTAATACTCTTTACTTGTATCACCTTTTCCAACCTCATTGACTTCAAGCTTTCCCAAATCAATAAGCTGTTTGCAGTCTTTTTTACTACAGATAAGTATCATAGAATATTTATTTTCTTGTTTAAGATTTTGAGCATAAAAAGAAACTCTGCATTTGTCTCCCTTTGCTTCAACTTTTGCATATCCTGACAAGGCCTTTTCATTAGCAGATGAGTATCCTCTATCATCTTCTTGTAGAATTATAAAATTTCTATACAATTTATTATGTGCCAAGCCAAATTTCCTCCCACATATATTTATTCCATATAGTATATGCTAGGTAATCCTGATTATGATTTGTTACATTTAATAAAAGACTGGCTGTGCAATGGCTTTTATGATGAGTTGTAAATTATTCCCATATCTTATTATACTTTTGATATGTTAAAATAAGCCGAATATAGAGTTTAAATAAACCCTATATTCAGCTTCAATTAAATTTATTGTTTTGCTTCATATATACAATCTGCTAAATCTGAAAACTCCTGAATAGATAATGTTTCCGCTCTTCTCTTTGGATCAATTCCTGATTTTTCAAATGCTTCTTCTAATTTTTCCTTGCTTAATCCAAATGCTTTTGCTGCATTCCATAAAGTCTTTCTTCTCATATTAAATCCTGCTCTAACAAGTTCAAACATTATTTTTTCATCTTTAGTTTTTACTCTAGGCTCTTTAAGTCTGTCTAACCTTATAACTATAGATTCTACTTTAGGTCTAGGTATAAAGCAGCTTGGTGCAACTCTTCTAACTATACTTGTATTGCAGTAATATTGTACTAAAACAGATAATGCACCGTATTCCTTGCAATTTGGCTGAGCATCAATTCTTTCTGCTACTTCTTTCTGTATCATTATAGTCAATGATTTAAAATTATATCCATCTTTTAAAAGCTTTACTATTATAGGTGTTGTTACATAGTATGGAAGATTGGCTACAAGCTTGACGCTTTCTTCATCTCCTATAAGTTCATTAAAATCTACTTTCAATGCATCATTATGTATTAAATTGAAGTTTTCATATTCTCCTAATTCTTCTTGTAAAATAGGAATTAAATCATTGTCAAGCTCAATTGATGTAACTCTTTTTGCCTTCATTAAAAGTTTTGCTGTTAATGTTCCAACACCTGGACCTATTTCTATTATAAAGTCTTTATCATCAACATCTGCGCCTTCAACAATGTCTGTAAGAACTGAATCATCTATTAAGAAGTTCTGTCCAAGACTTTTAGAAAACTTAAAATTATATTTTTTAACCAATTCCTGCGTTTTATAATCTTTTAAATCCATCTATTTTTTCCCTGCCTCCATTTGTTTTTCTATTTCATTTATAGCATTAGTGAATTCTTCTTTAGTTATTCCATAATTATTTAATCTAGACACCATCTGAGCTGCATTTCCATAACCAATGCCAAGAATTTTTCCTAGACTTTGTCTTCTTTCCTTTGATGTCACATCACCTGTAAGCTTAAAGTAAAACATATCCTGCATGTTAAAGAATTCTGTCTTTTCTGTTACAGTAATTTTTGCAGTTTCAAGTGCTTTTAATATTACTTCTGGAGTAGCATTTTCAACTCCTATATCACCATTTTTTAATCCATCTTCCTTGGCAATGTAGGCATGTTTGATTCCCTTAACTCTTTTTGATATTATTCTTCTAATCTTTTCTCCTGCAAAATCAGGGTCTGTTAATACTATTACACCTTTTCTCTTTTGAGCTTCCTGTATTCTGGCTATAACTTTTGCATTTATTCCAAATCCGCCAACAGCTATTATTTCAGCATCTAAAGCTTTCTTTACTGCATCAACATCGTCCCTGCCTTCAACAACAATAACTTCTTTAATCAATTTTATACTTCCTTTCATCTGTCCACTATATATCATTCGCTATATGCACTATAATCTATCTTTTCATAAATAATGTAATAAATCTTGAAAGATTTCATTATTAAATTATGCTTGTTAACTGTGTCATATATAAATACAGCGTACTATGTATTACTTCCATTATACTTGCTAACACGCATATATCCAAATAAATTATAATATCTCTTTTATAATATTCCAATATTATATCAAATTTATAGTAAATGTTAACTAGTCTTATTAATTAATTATGTGTGCTTTAATTAATTATTAATATTTAGCCTTTAGCATTGAATTCTCTAATCCCCATGAAATTTCTAGTAAATATAATGAAGATTTCTTTTTGAATACTTTATTTCTAAAAATCAGAACAAAAAAATAGAGATAACATATGCTATCTCTATAAAACTACCATTCGCCTGGATAAGCAACAATTAATACAGTAACTGGTCTTCTACCCCAACTCCAGCATTCACTAGATGAGTTAAGGAATAAATCAATTATGTTTCCTTTGATTGCACCACCTGTATCAGATGCAATTGCATATCCATATCCTTCTACATAAACCTTGCTTCCTAATGGAATAAACGAAGGATCAACTGCTATCGTACTGATACCACTTGGATTTCTAACAGGAGCTCTTCCTGTTGCAGTAGTTCTGTCTCCACTATAAGCTGTCGCTACACAATTAAGTTTCTCTTTGTATTTTATGTTTTCTCCACCTCTGCTAGCATACACTTGTCCCGTTCCTTTAACTACTATCTCATTTTGTGGTTCAACAATAGTTTTTGTACTTGTAATAATTCTTGAAGCTTCTACTCCGTCTTTATATACAACTTCATAAGTTACTTCTTTTTCTCCATTAACACCTTCACTCTTAACCTTACTAACGCTTTTATCAAGATTTTCATCTTTTTCAACTATTGTTTCAAAGTTAATGGGTTCATTTTGTACAAGTTCCTGCTTTTCAACATTAATTATTTGTATACACATATCAGATTCAATTTGAGAATCTAAAGATGGCGATACTTCATCAATGTTTTCATCAAACTCTATTCCATATTCTTTTAATGCGTCTTCTTCATTTTTTAGCATTTCTCCAATAGTATCCTCTGCACTTTGTACCTCTAACTGTACACCATTTGCTGTAATTTCTACTGGTATAGCCGACTTTATTTTGATTGTTTCTTTTTCAGATACTTTGGATTCTAGTGACGGCTGCACTTTGTCTTTAACACCTACTGCAATGTTTTTTTCCTGCAGCACATCTTGAACAGTCCCTTTGTAAGTGACAAAAGTTTCTTCTTTTCCATCAATACTTATTGTTAGTGTTTTTCTCATATTCATTACTGTAATAGTAGATATAGCACCAATTGCAACTAATATTGCAGCTGCTCCTACTATGATTTTTGCCTTCGGACCGTTAAATAAAGATTTGGTGGTAAATCGCTTTAATCTTTCTACCATTAATTTCCCTCCTTTGGCAAGAGTGTCTTTTGCATTATATATTAATCTAACAGTATTGTCAAATTAATAGACTCTTGCATTATTAATGAAGCAATTTTTCAATAAATTTAAAGTATTGTTAAATATATTATAATAAATATAATTGCGGTTTTTTCTGCTTCATTTTTTACATTAATGATATGAGGTTAAAAAGCTAATTTAACCTTATATAAATTTTAATAAATTAACTTAATTATATTCACAGTTTACACATATAATGTTATGTGTAAAAACATATGAAATATAATTAAGTTACTATTTTTAGTACAAATATCTGTACTCTTCATCTTATTAACAATTTGTATATTAGATAACTATATTTATCTACAATAAGTTCTATTTTGAAAAAGGTTTTAATAATTGTGTTAATACATTTATGTTGTGTACAAGTTGTATTTTACCTTATTTTTCCAGATTCATCAACCTTAAAAAATTCTTATTAAATTGTATATTAGCTTCATAAGGGTCAATTTCTTTGATTTCTGCAATTTTGTTAATTATATATTCAATATAATCTGATTTATTTCTTTTTCCTCTGTTAGGTTCAGGTGACATATAAGGGCAGTCTGTTTCCACAAGCATTCTGTCTAAAGGCATATCTTTAGCAACTTCTACTACTTTTTTGGCATTCTTAAATGTAACTACACCTGTAAATCCTATGTAATATCCTAACTTAACACATTCTCTTGCAAATTCCACACTCCCTGAGAAACAATGGACTACTCCTGTTACCTCTGGAAATTCCTTAATTATTTCTAATGTATCCTGATGAGCATCCCTGTCATGAATTACTACTGGAAGACCAAGTTCCTTTGCTAGATTCATATGTCTTCTAAATACGTCTTTCTGTACTTCTTTAGGAGGATTTTCTTCCCAGTAATAATCAAGTCCTATTTCTCCTATTGCTACAATTTTAGGATTTTCATTAATATATTTCTTTATTTCATCTAATGTATCATCCTTCATCTCATATGCATTTTCAGGATGTATTCCTAATGCACCATATATATAATCATATTTTTTTGTAAGTTCATCTGTTGTCTTTAAGCTTTCATATGATGCAGCACAGTTGAGTATCCCTATAACTCCATTTTCTGTAATCTGCTTAAGCACTTCTTCTCTATCATCATTAAAAGATTCATCATCATAATGGGCATGACTATCTATAATCTTAAACTTATTATCCATAATATTCTTCTCCTAATAATCATTATTTGACACGTTATTGACATAATTAAAGTATAATATTTATATTGTAAAGTAGTTAAAGCATTATTATTTACCCCTTTTAACCATTTGTTCTCATATGGTTAAAGAACGTCTCATACCCCTAAGTGAGACGTTCATTTTTTTAATTTTTCTTATCTTTGAGTCTTTCAAGTTCTTCTTTAACTGTATTTTTATCTATTCTTTCAAATAATATTTCTAAATTATTAATTTTACCCTCTTTTATTTCAACAGGCATCCATACTGAGTTTTTAATTCCAAGGAAACCTCGTATTTTTTCACATGCAAAAGGCATGAATGGTTCAAGAAGATTACTTAAGTTAGCTATTATCTGTATGCATACATACATACTCTGTGCACATTTATTTTTATCCTTCTTGACATTGACCCAAGGCTTTTCATCATCAAAATATTTATTTGATTTTTTTATAAGAGAAAATATATATTCTAACGCCTTCTTGAAGTTTCCTTCTTCAATATTATCTCCAACATCACAGTAAAGTTTAAACATCTCATCCGTAAACTTTTTATCTACCTTGCCTTGTGGTATCTCTCCATCAAAGTTTTTATTAACAAATGCCAATGTTCTATTAATTAGATTTCCAAATAATCCGACCAACTCATTGTTATTAGCATTTACAAATGATTTCCAAGTAAAGTCAGTATCTTTTGTTTCAGGACCATTGCTTATTAAATAATATCTTATTAAGTCCACATTATACTTTTCTAAAAGATAGTCAGGCCATATAGCCCAGTTCTTTACTGCTGAAAAATTTTTCCCTTCCAGCTTCATATATTCACTTGAAATTTCCCTTATATTAGGTCTCTTAATTCCGAGACCAGCTAATATTGCTGGAAATATTACTGTATGGAATGGTATATTGTCCTTTCCATGAACAAAATAAATTCTGCTATCTTCACCATTCCAGTATTCCATGTAGTCTTCACCACGTTCATCGAGACATTTCATGCTTGCTGTAAGATATCCCATTACGGCTTCAATCCATACATATATTTTTTTATCTTCAAATCCATCGAAAGGAATATCTACACCCCAGTTAAAGTCTCTTGTCACAGCCCTGTCTCTAAGGCCTTCGTTTAAATATCTGTTAGTAATTTTTTGAGCGTTTTCTCTCCATCCATTCTGACGTATATAAATTCTTTTAACATCAGTTTCAAGTTTTGACAATGCAAAAAATAGATGTTTTGTTTCTTTTATAATAGGTTCCGATTTGCAGAAGATACACTTCTTTTCTAATAATTCTTCACTTTCGAATATCTCAGAACATTCATCACATTGATCTCCTACTGCATGACTTCCACAAGATGGGCACTTTCCTTCAATATATCTATCTAATAGATATTCATGGCAATTTGGACAATATGTCTGCTCAACTTCTTTTTCATAGATATATCCCTTATCATATAATTCTTTTATAAATTCACTAACTTTTTTTGAATGATACTCTGTATGTGTTTTTGTAAATATATCAAATGAGAATCCCAATCCTTCAAAGCACTCTTTAATTTTATCATGATAGTATACGCTTGCTTCTTCAGGTGTCATACCTTCAGCTTTAGCTTTCATTGTAACTGGTGTACCATGTGAGTCACTGCCTGAAACAAAAACAACATCATCACCCATAAGTCTGTGATATCTAGCTAACACATCCCCTGGAAGTAATACAGCTATTCTTCCTAAATGAAGCTCTCCATTTGCATATGGCCAAGCATTTCCTATTATTACGTTCAAAAAACCACCCCTTTTTTTAGTTGAGAGTTGAAAGTGGATAATTGAGAGTTATTGTGAATATTCCTACGGAATATTTATAAAAATAAATAATTCTAAATTTCGTAGGAATTTATTCATTAACTCTCAACTTTCAACTATTAATTTTCAACTATCTTACTATGCTTCCGCTTAATAAATCACCTGGATCTACTGCTTTTAATACGCTGTCATCATCAGTTGCAGCACATAAAATCATACCTTGTGATAATTCCCCTCTTAATTTAACTGGCTTTAAGTTTGCAACTAAAACTACATTTTTACCTACTAATTCTTCTGGTTTGTAGTGTGCAGCTATACCTGAAACTACTTGTCTTTCTTCTCCACCTAAATCTACTTTTAATTTAAGTAATTTCTTAGCTCCTTTTATTGGTTCACAAGCTAATACTTTAACTACTCTTAAGTCAATTTTTTCAAAATCATCTATTGTGATTTCTTCTTTTATAGGTGTTATTTCTCTCTTAGCTGGAGTTGGGTTCATTTTAGCTCTTAATTCTTCTAATTCAGCTAACTTCTTATCCACATCTATTCTTGGGAATAAGTTATCACCCTTAATAACTCTAGTTCCAGCTTTAGTTCCATTGAATTCCTTTAATGAACCCCAAGAAAGAACTTCTGTGTTTATTTGCTCATTTATTTTCTTAGCTGTATCTGGTAAGAATGCTGAAATCATCACTGAAGCAAATCTTAAACTTTCAATTAAGTTATAAAGAACTGTTCCAAGTCTTGCTTTCTTATCTTCGTCCTTAGCTAATATCCATGGAGTTGTTTCGTCGATATATTTATTAGCTCTTCCGATTAATTCAAATACATGTTCTAAAGCTAATGGAAGATTTAACTCATTAACGGCTTCTTCAACTTTTGCAGGAGTGCTTAATGCTAAGTTTATTAACTCATCATCAAATTCACCTTTTTCAGCTTGCGCTGGAATTTCTCCACCAAAGTATTTTTCTATCATTGCAACTGTTCTAGATAATAAGTTACCTAAGTCATTACAAAGATCTGAATTTATCTTCTTAATGAATATTTCATTATTGAATAATCCATCTGCTCCAAATGGAATTTCTCTTAATAAATAATATCTTACTGGATCTACTCCAAATTCATTTACTAAAACAACTGGATCTACAACATTACCTTTTGATTTAGACATTTTACCGCCATCAACAAGCAACCATCCATGTCCGAATACCTGCTTTGGAAGTGGTAAATCTAAAGCCATTAACATTATTGGCCAGTAAATAGTATGGAATCTTAAGATATCCTTACCTATTAAATGTACATCTGCAGGCCAGAATTTATCAAATAATTCTTTGTTGTCCTGTCCGTATCCAAGTGCAGTTATATAGTTTGATAATGCATCAATCCATACATAAACAACATGTTTTTCATCAAATGTTACTGGAACGCCCCAGTTAAAGCTAGTTCTTGATACACATAAGTCTTGAAGACCTGGTTTTAAGAAGTTGTTTAACATTTCATTCTTTCTTGATTCTGGTTGAATAAAATGCGGATTTTCTTCAATATATTTAATTAATCTATCAGCATATTTGCTCATCTTGAAGAAGTAAGCTTCTTCTTTTGATTTTTCAACTGGTCTTCCACAATCAGGACAGTTTCCATCTACTAACTGAGTATCAGTCCAGAAAGATTCACATGGAGTACAGTACCAACCCTCATAAGAACTCTTATAGATATCTCCTTGATCGTATAGCTTCTTGAATATATCCTGAACAGCTTTTATATGATAATCTTCAGTTGTTCTAATAAATTTATCATAGCTGATATTCATCATTTTCCAAAGATCTTTTATACCTGCAACTATTTCATCTACATGCTCAATAGGAGTAATTCCTTTTTCTTCTGCAATTCTTTGGATTTTTTGACCATGTTCATCTGTTCCAGTTAAAAACATTACATCATATCCTGTTAATCTCTTAAATCTAGCTATAGCATCAGCTGCTACTGTAGTATAAGTATTACCTATATGTAGCTTTGTTGATGGATAATAAATTGGTGTTGTAATATAAAATGGTTTTTTACAATCTTTGCACATTAATTAATTCCTCCAATTAAAATAGTTAATAGTTAACAGTTAATAGTTAATAAGAAATTACTTCGTAATTTCACAAAATATATTTATGATAAACTCTATATTTTTCTTAACTTAAGCTATTAATAGCTCACTATTACGTTGAAAATTTTTTATAAAAAAATCTCTATATAAGTATATTAAAACCTATATAGAGACGTATTATACGTGTTACCACTCTATTTCTTATTTACTTCACAATAAATAACTCACTAGGTGACTACCATCACCCTGCAATATAACGGTTGCAGCCGTACTTACTTAAATCATATCATATGAGTTCAGAAAGTATACTCTGAGACCATATTCATAAAATTCACAAACGCTGACTTTCAGCACATATCAGCTCTCTTATAGAATGCTTATTTTATTACTCTTCTCTTCAATGCATTTTTATTATTATATTTACCAATACTTATTTTAGCGAATTTTTTTATTATTATCAATGACTATTTGATAAATTACTTTGATTTTAATATATATTTTTTAAAAATTATCCATCATTCTTAAGAAATTAATGTACCTCATAACGATATTAATACAAATGAATACAAACTTTTATAGATAAGTAAAACAATTATTATATTATATTACAAATTAAAGTTTTAATGGATATTTTATCTTTTCAAATAATGATTCTTTCTATGTTATAATTCAATTAAAATTTATAGGAGGTGAGAAAAATTAACTCTGTTCAATTACCTAAATTAGGATTACGAAACATAAAAACTGCTGTTGCTGTCACTCTCTGTATGATAGTTTTTAATTTAATACACAGAGATAACCCTTTCTTTGCATGTATAGCTGCAGTTTTCTGTATGAAAGATACAGTTTCAAATAGTATTTCTATGGGCAAAAACAGAATTATAGGTACAATACTTGGCGGAATAATAGGTATCATACTTATTTATTTAAGCACAAAGTTTACATTTCTATATAGTATAAGCGCTATAGTTACTGGTATTGGAATTTCTATTTCAATATATGTATGTACACTTTTAAAGAAACCTGAATCCGTTATTGTTTCATGTATCGTAATCAGTGGAATAATGATTAATTACGCTTCACAAGTTAATTCTTATGTTTATGCTATAAACAGAAGTTTTGATACCATAATAGGTATAATTATTGCTATTCTAGTAAATAAATATTTTAATCCAATAAAAAGCAATAAGTCTGTTGTATAATTTTTTATTTTAGATATTAAAATAGCCAGAAGATAATTTCATACTAATTATCTTCTGGCTTTTAAGTTAATATTTAATATGTTTTATATATTCTATTCTTCAACACCATCTACAGGTTTACCAACAAAGTAAACTACTGCTCCTGTTACTAATGCTGCAGCTGGAAGCACAATCCATATAGGTAATCCTAATCCTACTGGAATATATCCGCATATTACTGTAATTGATGCAACTGTCAGTGCATATGGCATTTGTGTTTTTACGTGATCAATATGGTGACATCCTGCGCCCATTGATGACATGATTGTTGTATCTGATATTGGTGAGCAGTGATCTCCAAATATTGCTCCTGTTAAAACTGCACTTGTACTCATTACTACATATCCAAAATCAGGTGATATTGAAAATGAAAGAGGAATTGCAAGAGGCATTAATATTCCCATTGTTCCATATGCAGTTCCTGTAGCAAATGAAATTATTGCACCTAAAATAAATATTATACTTGGAAGCAGGAATTTAGGTACTGAATCTGAAAGCATCTGAACTAAGAATGCTGCTGTTCCAAGCTCTTTTATTACTGAACTTAATGACCATGCAAGTATTAATATAACCCCTGTTATAATTAATCCCTTCATTCCATTAACCCATACATCTACTGCTTCTGAGAATGTAAATATCTTTTTGAATACTCCCATTCCTATGGCAACTATAGATGCAAATAAAGCTGACTGAAATAATGCTACTGATGCATCAGATGCACTGAATGCTTCTCTTATAGCTGTAAATGACATTGGAGAATTTGTTATTAGCGATTGAAGTGCTGCATCTTCTCCACCCATTATTGCAGTGTATCCACTATAATAGAAACTTATTAATGCTGATATCATAAGAGCTCCAATTGGAATAATTGCATTCCAGATACTTAATTTAACCCCTTCTTTTGGAGCGATTTCATCTTCAGCAGCTTTGTCTAATGCAATTTCTTTGTTTGTATCTGAAATATATCCTTGTCTTGCTCTTATTTCCGCTTTTCTCATTGGACCGAAATCTCTTAAGAAATATGAAGTTGCAACAACAAATACTAATATTAATATATTGTAGAATCTATAAGGAATAGTATTTAAGAATACTCCAAATGCATCTGCACTTTGACCAATTGCTTCAAATCCATCTTTAATTAATCCTACTTCTAATCCAATCCATGTTGATACTATCATTATACCTGCTATTGGTGCTGCTGTAGCATCTATGATGAATGATAATCTCTCTCTAGATATTTTCATTTTATCAGCAACTGGCTTCATTATTGGTCCAACAATTAATGAATTTGCATAATCATCAAAGAAAACTAGAACTCCTAATAACCATGTAATTAATTGTGCACTTCTTGGAGTTTTTGCTCTTTTTGCAAGGGCTTCTGCTATTGCTTTTGCTCCACCCATTTTACTTACTAAACTTATAACGCCCCCGATAACCATAACTTGAAGAACAATACCAGCATTCCAAGGATCCGCCAGTGAATTTAAAGCCCTCTGAACAAAATCTAAAAATGAATGAATGATTGCGTAAATTACATTATTCCCTGAAATCTGTAATAAGAAACATCCTGATAATGTACCTAGAAATAATGAGATAACAACATTTTTAGTTATAAATGCTAATGCTATTGCAACTAATGGTGGTAATATTGTCAACAGCCCAAACCTCGATGCATTGTCTACTGACACATCATCTGCTGCAAAAGCTACAACTGATGGCATTGTTAACACTAACAGCGTTAATAAAAATACGTAATACTTTCTGAAATTTTTCATTTATTAATCCCCCTATTAATTATTGTGAAAATTTCAAGATATAGAGATTTTTTAGTTGAGAGTTGAAAATTGATAATTAAAATTTTTAATGGATATTCTTAAAAAATATCTTCGATCCTAATCATCAGTTCGTATAAAATTCATGTGCCAATAAAAAATGACCTTGAGATACACTCAAGGTCATAAAAATAGCCTAATTAAATAACTAATTTAAATCCATGAATGATAGCTCACCACAAAATCACATATTTGTGACAGTGTTATACATATTCTGCATAACCCCAGCCTTATAACCTTAAAGCATTAGTTATAAGCTTCGGCAATATTTCCTTTCTTACTACTTCTCAGTGCTTTCCTCCATAGTAATACTATTAAATATCGCGCCTCTATCTCTTTCGTTTATTCACTTGTTTAGTTTTATACTAATATAATACTGTACTTTCATAATTTTTGCAAATGATTTTTGTCGATTTTTATATTTTTTCATTAATTTCAATTATATTCATTAATAGTTTAATATAACAAGTCTATAATTTTATTATTTCGAATCTATCTTAGTGATATTCTATAAATAATAATTTATTATAATAATATATTTAATTATCGCTCATAAAAGCTTCAATATCTTTTACCTCTTTAATCATTTCCTTAGTTAAAACTTCACATCCATCAGCTGTTACTAAGACATCATCTTCTATTCTTATTCCAATTCCTTCTTCAGCTATGTATATTCCAGGCTCAACAGTAAATACCATACCTTCTCTAAATACAAAGTTTCTTCCTTGTGGCTCTACATCATGAGTGTATAAACCAAGATTATGACCAATATTATGCCAGTAATATTTACTTACTTCTTTTTTTTCTTTTATTATTCCAAGTTTAATACATTCTTCTGCAACTAGTTCAGTTGCCCATGCATTAAGTTCTTTATATACTACTCCAGGTTTAATTTTTTCAATTACTGCTTTATTAACTCTAAGGACTGCCTCATAAACTTCTTTTTGTCTTTCTGTAAATTTCCCACTGACAGGAAATGTTCTTGTAATATCTGCATTATAGTAATTCCATTGTGCACCTAAATCAAATAATATTAAATCATCATTTTTTATTTGACTGTTGTTATCAACATAATGAAGAATTGTAGCATTTTTTCCTGCTGCTGCTATAGTTATAAATGCTAAATCTTTAGCTCCTTTAGTTTTACATGTAAAATCAAAATAAGCTTCTAATTCATATTCCTTCATTCCTGCCTTAGCATTCTTCATTAATGCTTTAACACCGTCTATTGTAATATCAATAGCCTTTTGCATTTCCTCTATTTCTTCCTTAGATTTTATCATTCTTAGAGGGATGAGCTTACTTGATACATTCTTAATTGTCACATATGGATACTTATCTTTAAAATCTTTTACAAACTTATTTCCTTCTGAATACTCTTCATTATAATCTTCCCTCTCTAAATCGAGATATAAATTTACTTCTTCAGCACCTTTAACTAATCTATTTAAATAATTATGGAATTCATTCATATATACTGTGTCTTCTATGCCTGATATTTCTTTTGCTTCATTATCTCTTAAAGTCTTTCCATTCCACGCTTCTTTTACTAAATCTATTTCTTTTAAAAATAATTTTTCACATACTTGATCATTAAATTTTGATAATACTACAATATGATTTTCTTCATCTATTCCTGTTAAATAATAGAAATTTCTATCAGGAGTAAATTGATATAATTGATCACCTGTTTTCTTTTTTGCCTTTCCTGCAAACAATATTACTATTGAATTATTGTCTAATTTGTTCATTAAAGCTGTTCTATTTTTACTAAAAAACTTTTTATCCATTTAATTTTCTCCTTAACAATATTAGTTTGTATAATTTATATTATTATACTACTATTGCCTTTTTATTAAAAATAAATCTATTTATAATATAATAAATTCAAATAACATTTATGAATATATATTCAGTTACTCTAAATTAAAATACATATAGAATAGAATTATATCATGGAAATAAACAATTTATAATTTATAAAAGAAATATATTTACGACTAATATAGACATTATTATTGCTGTCAAATCTGCAAAAACTGCTGCCCATAATGTATGTCTTATCTTCTTAACTTTTACAGCACCAAAGTAAACTGTAATTGTATAAAATATAGTTTCAGTTGTACCCATAATTACAGATGCAATCAATCCAACTTTGGTATCTGGTCCACAGCTTTTTATTATATCTGTAAATACCCCAATTGCTCCACTTCCTGATAGAGGTTTAATTACAACAAGCGGAATAAGTTCCTTTGGCAACCCTATTAGATTAGTAATTGGAGATAACACACCTGTTACCAGATCCATCAAATCTGCCTTCTTAAAAATTTCAACAGCAATTATGATAGCTAAAATACAAGGAAATATTCTAATACAGACATTCATCCCTTCTTTAGCTCCCTCTAAAAACCACTCATAGACCTGCTTTCCCTTAAACATTCCATAGGTTATAATAAGTAAAAAAATTATTGGTATTATACTTTTGCTTAAATAAGTCAACATCTGCTCGCCCCCTTAGAAATATCTCTGAAGGATCTTACAACATATAATTCCGACTATGGCTGCAGTTGTTGTCGATACTATTGCTGGAAGTATTATTATTCCTGGATTAGCTGAATTACATGCTGCTCTTATTGATATGATTGTGGATGGAACTAACTGAATACATGCTGCATTTAAAACTAAAAACAAGCACATATCATTTGAAGCAACGCCTTTATTTTTATTTAATTTGTCCATCTCCTCCATCGCCCTTATTCCAAACGGAGTTGCTGCATTTGATAATCCCATCATATTAGCAGTAATATTCATGACTATTGCGCCTAAAGCCTTTTCATCTTTTGCAGCATCATTAAATATAAGCTTTAATACTGGCTTCAATAACTTTGCTAATTTATCTGTAAATCCACTCTTTTCAGCTATTTTCATTACTCCACACCAAAAACACATAATTCCCACTAGTTCAATAATGAACGAAACAGTGTTCCCGCATGAATCAATTATAGATTTTGATATATCTTCACCACTGCCATTAAGTATTCCAACGATGCTCCCAAGAAATATTAAAATAAACCAAATATAATTTATCATTATCTTATTGCAGTTATTAGTTGATGCAAATCAGCCCATACTAAATAGGAGATATATTTTAAGCAATAAACAATTAACTTTCAATTATCAACTATAAACTGCAGTCTTTCCTCCTTAAATATTATTGTTCCTTAAATTTATATTCCTTGAACTTATAATTTAGTAGTGATACCATATAATTATTAAACATAATATATGAAATAAGGAGATTAACTTATGAAAGATTCCAATTTAAAATTAGCTCAAAACGATATAGATGAAGCTTTAAAAGCTGTTGAAGAAATGGAAGCTTGTATTACTATCGATAATGACTCTTCAAAACAAGAATTAAAAGAGAAATTTGTTCAATTAACAAATAAAGTTCAAAGATTAGAAGACCTATTAAAAAGTGAAGGAATAATTTAAGTACATAAGTTATTGAAAGAAAAACACAGACTTTTTATTTGTCTGTGTTTTCTTATTTCTATTTTATTTTAAAACTAATTTAACTATTAATACCAAGTTATAAATTAATAATTTAACGATCTGAATATAAATAAAAAGACATGAAATTAATCAATTTCATGTCTTTAACTTTCTATGTAATAGTATTATATTGTACTTTCTCTTTCAATAAGCTCATGTTCTAATACAAAGTGGGCCTTTTCTAATGGCTGTTGATTAAGAAGCTTTATAAGCATTCTCATTGCAACTGATCCCATATCATATGTTGGTTGAGAAACAGTTGTTATCTTTGGATAAAATATTGATGCTGCAAAGTTATCATTAAAACCTATAACGCTTACATCTTTTGGAACTTCAAGACCATTATCCCTTAATGCATTTATAGCCCCCATTGCTATATCATCAGATGCACATACAACACCATCAAATTTCTTTCCACTATTTATAATATTTACAATACCTTCATATCCTGTCTTAACTTTTATTGAATTAAGGTATACTAAATCAGAATCTATACTTAATCCTGCTTCTTTCATAGCGTTTTCGTACCCTATATATCTGTCTCCCCAGGCATTCATAGCATCCTTATCTGTACCTATAAAAGCAATGTTTTTTATGCCTTTTTCTATTAAGAACTTAGTACTATCATAGCTACCTTTTACATTATCTATAGTTACACTTGGTAATAGGCCATCCTTATCTTTAGTTTCAACTAATACGGTCTTTAAATCTAGTTCATTTATTAGTTCTAATATTTCATTTTGAAGCGAACTACTCATGTAAATTACACCATCAACCATTTTCTCTTTTAGAACTCTTAAATATTCTTTTTCTTTATCTATATCAAGGTCTGAATTACATAAAATAACATTATAATCATATATGTTAGAAACGTCTTCTGCACCTCTAACAATTTCTGGATATAGCTGATTTGAGATATCTGGTAATAAAATCCCTATTGTTTTTGTTCTTTGAGTTTTTAAGCTTCTTGCAACTATATTAGGTCTATAGCCTAATTTCTTTATTGCATCAAGTACTTTTTTCTTTGTATCTTCATTTACTACGTCGATATCGTTTAAAACTCTAGAAACTGTTGCAATAGATACCCCTGCTTCTCTTGCAACATCTTTTATAGAAGTAGCCATCCTTATTCCTCCTTTGAAATTTTCTAGTTAAGTTAATTATACTAATATAACATATTATAAATCAATAATCTATAAATAAATAGTTATCTTCATTCTAATTTTTGTCATTTTTTCTAAATAGTATTCCTTATTTATAAAAAAGCTAATAGTTTATTTTTAAAAAAATAAACTGGGAAGTTAAGGTCCGCCTCAAATCCCCAGTTTATTTTAATTTCTATCAGTTAAATTATCTAACAACTTCTACAGTCATATTTAATGTTTCACCATTAATTATTGTTTCTGTATAATCAGCTTCTGATTCATAAACAACTTCTACTGTTAAAGTTTCTTTCTTGATAGTATCTTCAAATTTCTTAATTACATCAATTAACATATCATTGCCTGCAACATAAAGTCTGATCTTGTCAGCAACTTCAAAACCTTTATCTTTTCTCATGTTTTGAATCTTAGAAATCATTTCTCTAACATGACCTTCTTCTCTAAGTTCTGGAGTAATTGTTGTATCTAAGACAACTCCTAAGTGACCTTCACCAGCAAATGCATATCCTTCTAGACCTTGCATTGTTACTAGTAAGTTTTC
Source organism: Bacillota bacterium (assembly GCA_023399035.1). GTDB lineage: Bacteria > Bacillota > Clostridia > Clostridiales > Clostridiaceae > Clostridium. Next base: position 30,195 of record JAEWQX010000145.1, read on the forward strand.
ACTTGTAAGTTCTATTTCTGTGCCGTTAACATCTATAACTTCTGTTCCGCCATTTTGAATCTTTTGAGCTAATTCCATTTGGTTCTTTTCAGAAATTGCTTTTCTGATCTGAGGAATTAACTTACCATAAGCTTTACCTAATACAGGTAAGTTTGGCTTGATCTCAAAGTTAACATATTTAGAAATATCTGCACCAAGTTCAACTGTCTTTATGTTTAATTCATCCTTAACTATATCTCCATAGTATTCTGGAAGAACATTTGTTGAAACAAGCATTTCTGAAAGTGGCTGTCTGTTCTTAACATTAGCAGCATTTCTTGCGCTTCTTCCAAGCTTAACAAGTGTGTAAGCTAAATCCATTTCTTTTTCTAATTCAGAATTTATAGCACTTTCATCAGCTGCTGGCCACTTGCATAAGTGAACACTTTCTGGAGCATTCTTATCTAGGTTAACAACTAAGTTTTGATAGATTTCCTCTGTCATGAATGGTACAAAAGGAGCTGCTATCTTAGATATAGTAGTTAAAACTCTATATAATGTTACATAAGCACCGATCTTATCATTTGTTAATTCTTGAGACCAGTATCTTGCTCTGTTTCTTCTTACATACCAGTTTGATAATTCATCTGTGAAATCTTCAATTGCTAACGCTGCCTGAGTTATCTTATATCCATCTAAGTTTTCTTCTACTGTCTTTATTAATGTGTTTAACTTAGAAGTTATCCACTTATCCATTACATTATCAGATACAAAATCTGCATACTTAGTTGGATCAAATTTATCTATATCAGCATATAACACGTAGAATGAGTAAACATTCCATAATGTTCCTAAGAATTTTCTTTGAGTTTCTGCAACGTCATCAGTTGAGAATCTTGTTGGAAGCCATGGTGCACTTGCAGTGTAGAAGTGCCATCTTGTAGCATCTGCTCCCTGACTTTCCAATACTTCAAATGGATCAACAACATTTCCCTTAGATTTTGACATCTTAAGTCCTTTTTTATCTAAAACGTGGCCTAATACTATACAATTTTCAAATGGATTTGTATCAAATAAACATGTTGATATAGCCATTAATGTATAGAACCATCCTCTTGTCTGGTCAACAGCTTCTGATATAAATTGAGCAGGGAAGTTTGCTTCAAACTTTTCTTTATTTTCAAATGGATAGTGCCATTGTGCAAAAGGCATTGATCCTGAGTCAAACCAACAGTCAATAACTTCATTAGTTCTTGTCATTTCCTTACCACATTCAGGACATGTTAACTTAATTCCATCAACATATGGTTTGTGTAATTCAATTCCTTTGCAGTCTGTTGTAGCTTTTTCTTCTAGTTCTGCTCTGCTTCCGATACATTCTTTATGACCACATTCACATTGCCATATTGGAAGTGGAGTTCCCCAATATCTATCTCTTGAAATACCCCAGTCAATAACATTTTCAAGGAACTTACCAAATCTTCCTGTTCTAATGTTGTCTGGATACCAGTTTACTTTATTGTTATTTTCAAGTAACTTATCTCTCATTTCAGTCATAGCAACAAACCAGCTGTCTTTTGGATAGTAAAGAAGTGGTGTATCACATCTCCAGCAGTGTGGATATGAGTGCATGTGTCTGTGTTTATCAAATAATTGATTGTGTTCTTCTAAGTAATTACAGATGCTTTCATCACATTTCTTAACGAATTTTCCTGCCCATGGAGTTACTTCTGGTACGAATTTACCACTTGCATCTACTAAATTGATGAATGTTATTCCATTTTTCTTAGCAACAAGGCTATCATCTTCACCGTAAGCTGGAGCTATATGTACTATACCAGTACCATCTGTTAATGTAACATAATCTCCATGAATTACTTCAAATGCTTTACCTTCAACTTTTCCAAAAGGCATTAGTTGTTCATACTTAACACCAAGTAATTCTTCTCCTTTGAATTCTCTGATGATTTCATATTCTCTTTCACCTAATACTTTTTCTGCTAAGTCTTTTGCTAAGATGTATACTTCATCTCCAACTTTAGCTTCACAGTAAGTGTATGCTTTATTTATACATAATGCTAAGTTAGATGGTAAAGTCCAAGGAGTTGTTGTCCATGCTAAGATATATTTGTTGTCTTCTCCAACAACCTTGAATTTAGCTGTAGCAGTTAAATCCTTAACGTCCTTATATCCTTGAGCCACTTCATGAGATGAAAGAGCTGTTCCACATCTTGGGCAGTAAGGCATTACTTTATGACCCTTGTATAATAATCCTTTATCCCATAATTTCTTTAAAGCCCACCATTCAGACTCAATGTAGTTATCATGGTAAGTTACATATGGATCATCCATATCAACCCAGTATCCAATTTGTTCAGACATCTTTTCCCAAAGACTTACATATGAGAATACACTATCCTTACATTCTGTAATAAACTTTTCAACACCATAATCTTCAATTTGTTCTTTACCTGAAATTCCAAGCTTCTTTTCAATTTCAAGTTCAACAGGAAGTCCATGAGTATCCCATCCAGCTTTTCTTAAAACTTGATACCCCTTCATTACCTTATATCTTGGAATTATATCCTTCATAACTCTTGTTAAGATATGACCAACGTGTGGTTTACCATTAGCTGTTGGAGGTCCATCAAAGAAAGTGAAATGTTCTCCATCTTTATTAGAGTCAAAACTCTTTTGAATAACGTCTTTTTCCTTCCAAAGTTTAGCAATATCTTTTTCTCTGCTTACAGTGCCTTGTGAGGCATCTACTTTATTGTACATTGAATTTTCCCCTTTCATTCTCATTATGTCATGTATATATGCTTATCATACTTAAAAACAATAATTAACTCTCATTTAACATTTAATAATATTATGTATTTTCCTTAAAAGTCTTTTAAACGTAAAAAAACTCCATCCCACAGGACGAAGTAAAATTCGCAGACCACCTAAGGTGAACACTTAATCTAAAATTAAATGCTTAATTTCAAGTACATACATACTCTATCCTTTAACGCAGGCTCTTACGTGATAACTTAATAAGCAAAATAATACCTTTCAGTCTCCAACTCCTAGGTGATTTTCTCTAAGATTCATTATAGCTTTGCACCAGACAGCTACTCTCTAAAAATAAAGTCTAAGATACTTTTCCTAATCATAGTCTTTTGTTGTAATTATTATATAGTAACGAATTTTAAATGTCAATTAATGATTTTACATTTTTCGTAAATTTTTCTTTTTATTATGCTAATAATCTCATAACATTTTTATGTAATAAATAAATGTTATAATCTATTTATTATAATCATTTTCTAAAATAAATAATAATACATATAAATATTAATCAATTATCTAAATGGAGTGATTTTTTTGAATTGTAAATATTGTGGGCATAAACTTTATGATGATTCCAACGTCTGTATCAATTGCGGTATAATTAATGATAAATACAGTCCTATCTCATTCAGTGCAAAATTCGTATCTCTGCTTCTTCCTCTAGTGGGTATCAGTATGTTTATTATGCTGAAGTTTAAAAAACATCCTGATTCTCATAAAATTCTTCTTTGGACTTTTAGTGGAATTCTTCTTTGGACAATCTTATATGCTGCTGCTTTAATTATGGGAATCATAATAACTTTTCAAATATAAAATAAAAATATCGTAATCACCCCAAAAACCAATGATTACGATATTTTTGTAGAATTTATTGTGTAATTATCACATTAATATTATTATCCAATAAATTCTGTTTTATTCCTCTATAATCTTCTTCTTTTAAATCTGCTTACCCCAAATGTTGCTCCTATCACTATACATAATAATCCGCCAATGGCTAAATAATCTTTTGTATTTGACATATTCTGTTCCATTCCTGGATGTCCTTGATTCTGTTTGTTTTCCTTATGTTCATTACTCTGCTCATTTGTTTTTTGTTGATCATCATTATTATTTGCTTCATGTACTTCTTTTGAGTTATTTATAATATTATTACCTAAATCATCTGCTTGTGCATCATTTTTATTTATATTTTCTCCCATATTCTCTGATTTATTTTCACCACGACCTCTTGCAAATCCTATTTTAGATGATAATGCTGATATATTTATTGTAGATTCAATATTTCCATAAGTTGTTGATGGCTGTTCACCATTTAACTGAGCCAAGATACTCTTTGTTCTGTCTTCTCCAAATGTAATCATTTCTGGTATTGAAGCTTTATATTGCTCATATGTGCAGAATGCTGTTGGATCTTCTTTCACATAATCCCCAATAAGATTATCAAGTTTATCTACAAGTTCAGCGTAATATCCACTATTAAAATATTCATCAGCTATTTCTTTTAAGTAACTGTGATATAATTCCTTGTACTCATCAACCTCTAATAACTTTCCTATTAACGGCATGTTTTCTAATGTTCCTGATACAGGATTATCTATAGGGAAATTAATAATAGTTGATGTACCTGATCCTGAATTTCCACCTTTTGCTCCCATTCCTGAAAATCCGCCAAATGAAAGATTTAAATCCCAAGGAAGTATCTGACACACACCGTTGTTTTCATAAAGATAATAATTATGATACATAGATCCAGAATAACTATCTAGGTTAACTAAATAAGTATTTACAGCAAAATATTTTAGAACTTCTTCAACATCTAAAACATCCTCTAAATTTGTTCCATCATTTAAATTTTTAAACATATTTATAACTCTTTTAAAATCTGAATCAGTAGTTCTCTTAAACACAGCACTATCTCTTACTATGGAGTAACTGCTGACTTCATCATCTATATATACAAAATCAGCACCTTCAACATTTTTATTGAAATTAGGTCCTCCTCTCATTTCTCCATTATTACCTTTTTCAATCTGAGCATCTTCTTTGCCTTCATTATTTATAGCATTTCCATCTTGCATCTCCTTTTCATCCGGCTGTGCTTCATTGTCCATTGGAAGCTTATTCTGCATTTCCTGCTCTCCATTCATTTGTGGATGATTCTGCATTTCATTGTTTTCCAAATTCATATCTGGAGGATTTGACATGCCATTTCTGGGTGGATTTCCGCCCATCTGCGGAGGATTTCCTGCACCTCCTTTAGCATTATTTCCACCTCCCATTCCCATAGTTTCAGGCTTATAAAGGTTTCCTTCTGTTGTACCAAAATTATTTTCTAAATATCTTTCATCAATAACCTCAATAGCAAGGTAAAATCCCCACTCTTCATTATTTACCTTAATACTGCTATATGACATTTCTGGTACTGCTATTCCCATGAAATCATATAAATCATAAGATATATATTCTTTCATATATGTATTATCTTCAATCATATTATTAAGCACTATGCTTTCCATACCGTTATATGTCTGTCCATCAACATATTTATCAAATTTTAATTTAAAACTGTATCTATCAGTTTCGTCACTTGATACAACTGTTGAAAGGCTGGAATTTCCCTTAGGTCTTATTCCAACATTATAATAAGTTTCACCATTTATAGTCACATTACAGCTTTTATATTCTTCATTTGAAGCATTATCCATAAGCCATTGCCAATCTGATTCATCAATATCTATATTTATATCAGTTATTGTTTCCTTATCTAAAACTGCAGTTAATGTTTTTTCATTATCATCAGCAGATTTTGATAAAGTAAAAAAACTGCTCATTGAAAATATAAAGATTACAGATAAAATAAGCGTAATTATAGATATATACCATTGATATTTTTCTTTTATCATTCAATCTCCACCTTCTTCTTAAGTCTAAAAATAACACCCAACTGGCACAAAACTAGCTGGGTGTTTATAAAACTTGGATGTTGTCCTGCTCCTTATTTTTAAAGGAAACCCGACTCATATTCGTTCGCTGGTTAAGTTCGAATAACCAAATAAAAATTTGGATTCTCGCTTATGACATATAGTCTCCGTTATAGCTTACTAATACAACATTTGAAACTCCACTAACTTTAGATATTTCATTTACAAAGCCTGTAGTGTTTTTCTTTAATCCTATTTCAACTGTCATTTCTATTCCATTTACAGGTGAAACAGTTTTTGATTTAACATTATATTTTTGTACATTTTTTGATAATAACTTTAATGCATCATTTTCTGAATTATCATTTTCGCAGTTAATAACTAATATATATGGATTGTTTGTTGTTTTTCTGTTAACAAATAAAACCATAACTATTCCTATAAATATTGAACCCATTATTGCTAAAGGAATAAGTCCTGCACCGATTACTATACCTGCACTGATTGCCCAGAATAAATATGCTATATCAATTGGCTCTTTAATTGCACTTCTGAAACGTACTATAGAAAGAGCACCAACCATACCTAATGATAATACAATATTAGATGTTACTGCTAAAATAATTAATGTTGTAATTAAACAAAGTGCTATAAGAGATACACCAAAACTTTCTGAATACATTACTCCTTTAAAAGTCTTTTTATACACCTGCATTATAAATAATCCTATAACAAAAGCTAATGCTAATGCTATAAATACATCTAAAACTGATACTGAAGTCATTTTCTCTACAAAACTTGACTTAAAAATGTCACTAAAATTTACTGTTGGCTGATTCATTGTGTTCCTCCTTGATATTAATTGTCTCAATTGTATATTCAATACTTAACCTAGTTGATTATGATTAATCCTTACTTTTTATATAATCTATTTTTATCCATAAATTCTTGCCGCTTCATACTTTGAAACTGAAGTGGCTCTTCTTTCATTTACTTGAACTATATCATGTATTACCTGAGGCAGAAATTCATCGAATTTAACCTCTAATACAATAAATTTATGGTCTATAGTTTCTATGGTAGGTAATGTTTCATCAAACATATTTATGCAGTTTAAACCTGTCCTTATCGATTTATCAAAAGTTATACGTACATTTCCTATTGCATATATGTAGGCTTCTCTTGTATAATCGACGATTGTCTTTGGTTTTAATAAACTGCCCTTCATCTGAGCATATAAATCTATAAAAAGCTTTTTGCCTGAATCCTTTAAAAATTCAATATCTCCATTGATTACTTTTAAGCATTCTTCCTTTGTAATACGCTCACTATCTTTAAGACATAAACCACGTATTTTTGATTTTTTCTCAAGCCTTATGAATTCATGATTATCATTATAGAATCTTATACGGAATTTATCTCTTTTAGGTACTCCAATGACCTTTTCCATTAAAGCTTTATCATAAACATTATCAAAATATAAACTTCTTATCCTATATTCATTTTCTGAGTTTGCGTTTCTGTCTATATGCATTATTGTTCTTAATCTGCTCTTTATAGCTAAATAATCTGAGTAATTTATATAGTGTTTTAACTCATGTCTAAACTTTGTATCTTCTGCCATATCTACACCTCCGTTCATCACTATACATAGTATAATCAAGTAACCTTAACATTAGCTTAACATGTATAAAAATTATCTAACTTAAAATTAACAGGCGCTAAATTCAGCATAAATGCTGATATTTAACGCCTGTTAAAAATAATAAAACTATTTTATCACCTTAGGAATATCTAATATAAACTCAGAACCTACTCCATATTCTGAATTAACCTTAATTTTAATTCCAAAGCTTTTCCCTATTGATTTCAATAAGCTCAGTCCTATTCCTGTGCCTCCGATATTCTTTCCACGCACAAATTCGCTTCTGTAAAATCTATCAAAAATTCTTGTTTTTTCTTCTTCCTTGATTCCTATACCGTTATCCTTAACTGAAATTCTTACATACTTCTTTATTATTTCTATTTTCAGATGAATTTCACCATTTTCATCTGTATATTTAAATGCATTTTCAAGTAATACTGTAAGAGCCCTCTTTATTTTATTGTAATCCCACTCTACCTGCGTACTTTCTTCAGGCCTTATAATGGTAAATTTTTTTTTCTTTATTTCTGCTAAATCAGTGTAAAACTCACTGATTTCATCTATAAAATCATTTAAATCAAATTTTTCTATATTATCACCAAGATTCAAATCTTCTTTGGAAAGCAGCAATAAATCGCTGTTTAGTTTTTCAAGCCCCCTGATTTCACTCATAATCTTTGATATATGGTCAAAATGATCATATATTCTGTCTCCAGAAGCATTAGCCAAAAGCTCTAATTTTCCCTTTATTACAGCCAGTGGAGTTCTCATTTCATGAGATGCATCCTGAACAAAATACACCTGTTTATCATAAGCTTCCCTCACTGGCTTTATTACCTTTGCAGCTAAATATGCAGATAATACTAAAGCTATTGCTATTAATGTTATTAGTCCAAATATCATTGAAGTTACAAGTCTTTTCATTGAAGCTATTTCAGAATCAATGTTAGCAAGAATCTGAATCTTCTTACTATCATGTGTTACACTTACTCCTCTAAATGCATATCCATTTGATTCTATTGTAACTATATTATCATCTGAATTATCAGGGAACTGTGGCAGATTATCCTCAGAAAAATACAAATTATTGCTCATAGCCTGAAATTCGCCATTATTATACAGTATAACTATCAGATTGGGAGGAACTCTCATGGCTTTAGTATCAGGCCTTCCCTTAAAATTTTCAGGAATATGTGTATTTTTTTGTGTGCTGTATCCGCTTCCACCATTGAATACATCTCCACTAATTAGTTTTTTCTGTTCCATTAATTGATAGTCAACATTTTTCAAAAATCTAGAATAGTAAAAAACCTGGGTTATTGTTGCAAATATTATAAGACAGAAGAACACAATAGTAATACTAATAGCTATAATTTTTCTCTTGGTTCTGGAAAATATATCTTTTTTCATTTTTTATTCATCTGCGCTTTCATCTAATATATATCCCATCCCTCTTTTAGTCACAAGGTATTTTCCATACCCAAATGCATTCAGCTGCTTTCTAAGCCTGCTTATATAAACTTCTATTATTTCTATTGCTGCATCGCTGTTATATCCACATATATTATCAAATATCTGTTCCTTAAAAAGAAGTACTCCTTTATTTAATACCAGATATTCTAAAAGTTTATATAACTTTTCATTTAATTCTATTTCATTATCATTTATATATATTTTCTTTGTTTTCATATCTATTTTTAATTCTTTAAACTCAAGTATGTTGGCTGTTTTTACCTTGCCCATACTTTTTAATATAGCATTTATACGTGCTTTTAATTCTTCCATAAAAAATGGTTTTGTCAGATAATCATTAGCACCAAGGTTGAATGCTTTTAATTTATCTCCCAGTTCTTCTTTTGCTGTTAATATTATCACTCCTGTATTCAAGCATTTATCTGATATGTACTTCAATACAGTCATTCCTCCAACTTCAGGAAGCATTAAATCCAAAATAACAACATCATAACTATATATTTCTAAGTTATATAGTGCATCAGTACCATTATAAACTGCAGTTATCTCAAACTCATTTTCAAAATATTCTTCTATGTTCTTACTTATTTCTATATTATCCTCAACTAATAATACCTTAACCATAAACTTCACCTCTATATTAAATAATAGTATTATAAACAAGTTAATTTTTCAAATCCAGTTACATTATGGACAAATTTTAAATCTTATACTTGAAATTCTGCTAATACTGAAAAATCATAACTAAGTTATACATAACACAATAATTATCTTAATTAAATAATGACTTGGATAAACTTAAATAATATATATTTAAATACCATTGACCTCATCATTATATAGTGTTTTAATTATATAAAATAGATTTTTAGGAGATAACTATGGATAATAATTTAAATGAAGCTGTTTTAGATAAGTTAACAAAAACTTGCCGATGCAGAGTTATTACCAGAGCTAAGATAAAAGAAGCAATTAGAAATGGTGCTTCAACATTCGAAGAAGTAAAGGAAGCTACTGGTGCCGGCAAGGGATCATGTAAAGGTGCTAACTGCTCTTACATGATTAATGAACTTATTAAGAAATATAAAGAAACAAATGAAATATGATTTATAAAGTCAGATATATACGAATTAACAATATGTTGAATAAACAAATGTAGTTCTATATATCTGATTTTTTATAAAAATATTCTAATTTTATTTGTGAATTAATATATATGTCTTAATAATCACTGTTTATACAGTATTAAAAATTTCATCGTTTATTTTCAACCGTATTATTTCAATTTAACATATATTTCTGCTTAATATTGACTTTAAGCAAATTATTTTTAGGTGATATTTTATGATAAAAAACTTCTTAAGAAAATATAGCGCTGTTTTTGTTATACTAATTTTTTTAATTCTAACACGATTTACTTGTATCATTAAGCTGATTACTGGCCTTCCCTGTCCTTCTTGTGGAATGACGCGTGCTTACTTGTCTTTGCTTCACCTTAATATAAAAGATGCATGGAATTACCATCCTCTCTTTTGGTTTATTCCTCCTGTAATACTATTTATAATAATCTCAGAAAAACCTCTATTTCATGATAAAAAGAAACAAGCCCTATTCTTAATAGCTGTGTTTTTCATATTTTTTTCTGTGTATTCATATAGAATGATAAAATTATTCCCCAATATACCTCCAATGGACTACAATAAAAACTCCCTGATCTATACGTTTTATGAAAGATTAAGTCTTCTCATATAAAATAAAGATAGGAACTGCAAATTTACAATTCCTATCTTTTCATACTAAATATTATTTATCACGCCATTTTTATATTCCGGCACATTATCAACTATGCTTTTTTGAATACAGTATTCTATATCCTTGTCTAGTTCTAATGACTTCATAACTGAATAATGTGTAGCTTCCTTAACATAACTTATAATATCACTATTATTTTTATAGATCATATCTGCTGTCTTTGCTATGTCTGTAAGATCTATTTTGTTATTTTCCTTAAGCATTTCATTTATTATATAACCTGAACATATATAATCATCCATTGAGAAGTTACCATTTGTTCCTGCATTTATTATAATAACGTCTTTATTAATTTCTAGAAGCTTTTCTGCAACAGCTTTAGCATTTATCATAGCAGCAATTAATACTCTATCTGCACCATTAGATTTTGTTAATGTTCTTGTTCCATTAGTTGTTGTCATAAATACTCTCTTATCCTCAACAACATCTTTTGTATATTCTAATGGCGAATTTGATAAATCGAATCCTTCAATTTTAACTGCTTTTCTTTCTCCACCTAAAATATATTCATCTCTGCATAGATTATCTGCTGCCTGTAATGTTTCTTCTATTGTCAGAAAAGGAATTACCTCTCTGCATCCATTATTCAAAGCAGTGACTATTACAGATGTAGCTCTAAACATGTCTATTACCACAGCCACTTTATTTTCTAATTTGCTTTCAATTATATCATCGGCTGATATTATTATATCTATCTTCATTTTAAACTCCTTTTCTACTTACTCTATAACTTTAAATAATAAGTATTAATTATAATTTTAAAATTTCAATACAGAATTCATTCTAAATAACTCATTATTAAATACCAGTTATCAGTTCATCTAAAAAACTTATATATTGATATTATTTTTCTTTATAATTTTTTCCCTGCCATAAATCATTATCTTCAAAAGCTTTATCGATGGCATTTAATACTTCCCACTTCTTTAAACTCCACATTGGTCCTATCAGCTCATTTCTTGGAGCATCACCTGTTAATCTATGTACTACCATATCTTCTGGAAGCATAGCTACGCTTTTTGTTATTAAGTCTATGTAATCCTCTTGTGATAAGAATTTTAAATCTCCATTTTCATAATCCTTAACAAGTCTTGTATTCTTCATTAAGTGAAGAAGATGCATCTTTATTCCCATAGCTCCACTATGTGCTATATGATCAACAGTGTTAAACATATCTTCTTTTGTTTCACCTGGAAGACCAAATATAGCATGAACTACAGTATCTATATTTCTAGATTTTAAGTTCTTCATAGCTTCATCAAAAACATCCAATGTATATCCTCTGTTTATTCTCTTAGCCGTTTCATCATTAGATGTCTGTAATCCAAGTTCAACCCATACATAAAGATCTTTGCTTATTTCTTCTATTAAATCTAAAACATCCTCACCTAAACAATCAGGTCTTGTAGCAATTGCCAGACCTACAACGCCTTCTTTTTCAATTGCTTCTTTATATTTTCTCTTTAATTCATCAACAGGCGCATATGTATTAGTATATGCCTGAAAATATGCAATATATTTTCCGCTTTTCCATTTGTGGCTCATCATTGTCTTTACATCATCAAACTGCTTTGAAATAGAAAAAACTCTATCTCCAGCAAAGTCTCCTGAGCCTCTTGCACTGCAGAATGTACATCCTCCATGTCCTGCCTTGCCATCTCTGTTAGGACAAGAGAATCCTCCATCTAATGATATTTTAAAAACTTTTTCACCAAATTTATTTCTTAAAAAATAGTTTAAACTATTATATCTTTTTCCATTCCATGACTTTTTCATATTTCCTCCCATCTCAGTATGTACTGAGATTTTATAATTAATTACGTAATTTTATATTATTCATTTAAAAATTTGAATCTTATATTTTATTATTAATTTTTATTTATTTAATATATCTATTTAATAATAATAAAATAGATTTCTCCGCTTCATAAATATTATTTACTTCAATTGTCATTGATGAATTATCACAATAATTATCTATTAAATTTAGAGTACTTTCAATATGTGAATAATCTTATCATCTTCAAAAAGCTGTGAAACATAAAGTTTTTTATACATTTTAATCTCATCCTCTTATTTATCCTCTTTATAATTATACACAAATAAAATCTCATATTATATGATAATTACATAATACTCTTTTATAAAACATACTTGAATAATAGTAAATATGCTCCATAAAGAAAAAATAAATAAAAACCATTTTTCATAAAGTTGTAATTTATTTAATAGTCCTTAAAAAATACTTTTAGTTCATTACATACACTAATATTTATAGAATAATTCAAAAGTAACCTATATATATTATTAACAAGAATAATTTTGAGGGAGAATATAATTGAAAGATAATTTAAAACTAATTTTTCAAGTTGCAACAGTATTCATTGGAACAATTGTAGGTGCTGGACTTGCTTCTGGAAAAGAAATAACTCAATTCTTTACTCAGTATGGAATAAAAAGTTTTGCAGGAATCATAGGATGTGGTATTTTTTATATAATCATGGGATCAATAATTTCAAAAATAAGTATTTACCATAAATTAGATTCATATAGTGATGTAATAGACCTGATAAGTCCAAATTTAATAGGTAAATTTACAGGATTTATTACTACACTATTCTTAATTTCAAGTGCATCTATAATCCTCGCTGGAAGCGGTGCTCTTATTCAGCAGTTTTTTGGAATCCCAAGAATTATAGGCTCATTGATAATGATATGTTTTGCATTATTTTTTCTGCTACGTGGCACTGATGGATTGATTGAAGTAAACTCCTTTATCGTACCAGGGCTTATCAGTACAATAACTTTAATAACCATACTATATTTCTGCTTTTCACGTGATACAGTTTCAATGAATAATATTTTGAGCTTTGAACCTAAAAAGACAGGAATATTCCTTTCTACTCTGCTTTATGCAGGATACAATACACTATCTGCTTCTGGGGTAATAGTTCCTCTAAGCAACCAGATAAAAAAATCAAAAGTAATGATATTAGGTATATTGGCAGGTGTAACAGGTCTGACTATTTTATGTTCTATGATAAATCTTTTATTAACAGTAAATCAGCCTTATATATATAATTATGAAATTCCTCTGCTTTTTGTTGCAAACCGCTTTGGAAATATAGTTCAGGCTGTTTTGTTAATGATAATATGGCTTGAAATGTTTTCTACAGAAGTCTCAGATGTATATTCCATAAGCAAGACACTAGCACAAAGTTTTGATGTTGATTTTAAAAAAGCAGCATTTTCAGTAATTACAGTAGCTCTTATAATATCTCAGTTTGGATTTGGTAATCTTATAACAAGGCTTTATCCATTGTTTGGCCTATTAAGCCTTTTATTCATTTCTCAATGCTTAATTTATTATTGGAAAAATAGAAAAATACTTTCAAAGTAGGCTCATTATTAATTAATATGATATACTTTTATTGAAAATATTTGTATGTAATATAGAACTTCACATGTTAAATATAAATGCTCAATACAAAAATTTTTCTAACTACAATAAGAATTATAATAAATATTCATACAATACAGGTTTTCATAAAAAGATAATTAAGGATGAAATATATGAACTCTTTAGATATGTTAAATGAATGTACACTCTGCATAAGGAACTGCAGAGTTAATAGAAATGATAATAAAATAGGATTCTGTCAGGCTTCTGATAAAGTTATGATAGCAAAGGCTTTTCTTCATTTATGGGAAGAGCCTCCGATTTCAATGGGAAAAGGTTCAGGAACAGTGTTTTTTTCTCACTGTAACTTTAAATGCGTATTCTGCCAGAATTACAATATAAGCCAAGATAATGGAACTGTTCAAAATGGCTGTACCTCATCCGTAACAGGTAAAGTAGTATCTATAAAGCGACTATCAGAAATTTTCTTAGAGCTTCAAGAGAAAGGTGCTAATAATATAAATTTAGTTACACCAACGCATTATGTTCCACAAATAATAAAAGCCCTTGATATTGCAAAGAATAACGGTTTAATAATTCCAATTCTTTACAACACAAACAGCTATGACTCTCTTGAAACGATAAAATCTTTAAACGGATATATTGATGTATATCTTCCTGATTTTAAGTATTTTAATGATAAATATGCTTTTAAGTATTCTGGTGCTAAAAATTATGCTAAAAATGCTGTAAAAGTAATTGATGAAATGCTTAATCAGGCTGGTTCCCCTAAATTTGATGATAAAGGACGTATTGTAAAAGGTGTGATTGTAAGACATCTTATGCTTCCAGGGCTGCTCTTTGATTCAAAAAAGGTTATAGATACTTTATATGAAAGATATGGTGATGATATTTTCATAAGTATAATGAATCAATATGTTCCTATGTTTAATGCATCTAAATATCCTGAAATCAATAAGAAACTTAATCCTAAACATTATGATAGTTTAGTTAACTATGCAGCTGAACTTGGAGTTAAAAATGGATTTATTCAGGAGGAAGGCGCTAATACAGATTCATATACACCTGATTTTAATTTAGAAGGAGTTTAACAAGTAAATTGTAAACTCCTCCTCAAAATCATTCATCTATGTTGATTTACTTTATATTTCATAATCATATAAAATCCAATACATTTTATTAATAGTAGAACTTAGGTATTTCTCTCTCATCACCCATATTAGGCATTACAGGAGGTACAAATAAATTCCTATCATTACATCCCCTCAACTCGGCAATTTTGCTTACACCAACATATATATCTGATATCCTATACCATGTAGCATAATCAACAACTCCTGTCTTAGGAAGAGTGAATACACCTTGGAATGTTCTTACTGCCTCTGCAACCTTATCTGTATACTGTCCATCTACTGGAACCTTGGGAATCAATGGATAATTTTGAGCTATCCTGTTCAATTGCTCTTGAATTGTTCTTACAGCATCTCCTGATGATCCAACTGTAAGATCATATCCTGGATAAGACTCAGGTATACCTATAACTTTTTCAGCTGTTACAAGCTCAATATCAGTGCCATAATAATATTGAAGTATTTCATATGGAAGTTTCCCCTGATCACCCAAATACTTACTTCCCCATTGACTTAGCCATTGAGGACACTTAACACTCTTACCGTCACAATACTGTGTTAAAAGAGGCTGTTTTTTCCCTGGCCTCCTTATATAAGTTGAAAATATATCATCTACTATAATACTTATGCTGTCGTAAATATTTCTTCCATAATTAAATGCATGATCATATGCTGTTGAACTTGTTATCTGAAAGTTCTTGCCCTTAGATCTATACCATTCTGTATAAATTCTATTAAGAGTAAATGATACTATACAAAAAATATTAGCCCTTATAGTTGCCTCAGGCCATGTTGAATAAATTTCACATGATGCAACATTCTTAATATAATCCTTATATGGAACTTTATAATTAGGTGCAGATGGATCATTAGGACTTCCTTGATGTACTATAATGAATTCCGGTACTACTGGCTGAGGAAGCACTACACCAGATGTTGGTGGTGGAAGTGGCTTATCTACAGCTTCAGGTATCTTTGGAGGATAATTCCCATTTAAAGTATTGGGCTGTATATTTATAACTTCCTGACGCATACTTGAATTTCTTGATTCCCGGCTTAATTTACACACTTGATAAGCTACCTCTTCAGGAAATACCTGACATCCTCTTATGATTATTGGATTAAATCCGTCTCTTTCAACTGTAATATCATATAGACTATATGGTGTTTTATTACTGTTTTCATCTAGTGAATATTCTATTGGAGGTGCACCAACTTCTATTTCTTCTGTTAATCCTGATGAATCTGTATTTAATGTTACTGTTCCATTTGTAGCAAATTCTCCTCTTCCACTAATAGTAACTCTGCATCTATCAACTGGAATATAATCATTTCCTATAAAACATTGTACTTTTAATCTGCCAGTGTCAGCCATATAATTCTCCTAAAAATTTATCCTTTAATATTATATGAAATTATTATTTTATTAGTTCCTAATACTTAATCTAGGAATGCGTAAAAATAAATTTCCTATATTGAATTCATTGTATTTATCACATATATTCTTTCTTAATTCATCAAAATCAACATATCTAATCTCTGATGAAATATGTGCATTAATCCTTTTATCACTTCTAAGTGAATTAAAAATATTCTGAACATCAAGCATTCCATATCCCCACTCTTTATTAGGATAAATATCACCCTCACGCATTTTTGCTCCACTAATAATATACGTAATTAATGTTGTCTGAGTTATCCCTGGATCATTTTTATCTGTTATTGCCCATTGTAATATAAGCGCACAGCAGCCTGCAAGAACTGCCGATGCTACTGATGATCCATTTGCAACAGTTGTGCCTCCTCCTGGTTTTATCACTGTTGCATTTATACCTCCAGCTGCAATATCTGGTTTGATTCGTCCATCTTTTGTATATCCTCTCCCTGATGATGGTACTGTAGTATTTAAATCTTGATTATAATATGCTGATGCAACCACTCCAGAAGATGTCGCTGGTACTGTTAACGTAGTTGTTTGAATTGGATTAATAAATCTCGTATCTTTATCTAAAAGTTCCCTTTGCAGCATCCAAGCCCAATATTTTCCTTCTATTATTCTCTCTGCATATAGCCTAATTTTCCATATGCCTTCTCGTATATTTCTAAATTTTAATACAGCAACTTCATCTCCTGTTTCTATAAATGGATCTAAATAATAAATACTTACTGTTGTACCCTCATATACAAATTTATAATCCTTTATTTTTCTTAATTTTACATCTACTTTTTCTAAGACTTCCCCTGATGGAGATACTATTCCTATTGCCACCTTGTCTGGTTTTGAAAAATAAATATTAAAATTTAAATTTTGTTGATTTTTTCCTACCATAATCTCTATATAATTATCACCATTTTCATCTTTAATTCTGCCTTCAGTGTGAGTCTGAGTATCTCCTTGATTACCTGTTCCTGTTACTGGTATGATTCCAACTTTACTACTTTGAAAATTAAAATTACTTTCTATTGCACCTGTTCCTTCATGAGCCCCAATATTAGTTCCTAATGGAAAATATATTACTATAGGTAATTCAAGTTCTCCTTGTAATAATGATATATATCTTATAGCTAATAGTAGATCTGGTTCTCCATATACATATTGTGCATCCCCCCTAACCCCAGAATATTCCAATGAAAGCTTTGAAAGTTGCTTTAATTTAATTATTATAAATTTACAGTTAGGTGCTGCACCACGTAAATCTGGATTTCTCCCTCTTCCTCCAATAATTCCAGCTGTCATTGTTCCATGTCCATTTTCATCTTTACTAGGTACAATTGTATATGGATCTCCACCATTCTTATACAGCTTTATTGCCTCATTAATCTGATCTTCAGTATATTCTGTTCCAAATATAGACACTCCATCTATACTTTGATCAGTTTTACCTGTTGTCTGATCTAATATCCTCACAATTCTTGTAGTATCATCTTCAAACATAAATTCTTCATTCAGATAATCTATTCCAGTATCTATCACTGCTACCAGAACTCCTGTCCCATCTAACCGTAAATATGGATTGTCTTGAAACAAAGATGCACCACTTGCTTCTATGGGAGACAATGCCGTAAGAGTATATACAGGCGGATTATAATATATAATTATTTCTTTTGCATACTTTCTTAATTCCTCCAAATTATTAATTGGTATGTGCACAACTGCATAAAATTCAGATAGCGATATAGCTGAAGTATTAGGCAATTTGTTAATTTCTTTCAAATCCTCATTATCGGAATACTCAATTAAAAATGATATAATCTCATTTTTATCCACATTATACTTATTTACATCATTAATTAATTCCTGAAATGATTCCTGAGAATAGTTTGTTATTCTAGTTTTATTATTATCTTTTATACTCATAGTTCGCTGACTCAAAATTGTATTTAGTGTATTTTCAAGTATGTAAAAACTGTCAAAAGCACACACAGTTCCATATCCCCATAAAGGATTAGGATAATCTACATCTATTCTTGCTCTATTTGCACCTTTAACCAAATAGTACTTCAATCTTTGGCCATATAAATATGGATCATTTCCTTTAACTAATCCCCATTCTGTAAATAAAGCACATATTCCTGTCACTTGAGGTGTTGCCATGGATGTTCCAGTTTTTTTATCATATCCGCCATTTGGAATAGGGCCTGCTATATTTTCTCCTGGCGCAACAAGATCTGGTCTAATTCCACTATATCCATTGTATTCTGTTCCTCTTCCACTAAATGGAGATAATGTGTTTGTTTGTGGATTATAACTTCCAACTGCTATTATATTATCTACAGTTGCTGGTATCCCCAATGTATTTAAATACGTAGGTTCTAAAAATTTTGTACTTGGATTAAGCCCTTCCAAGATTGGAAGCCATAAAGAATATCTTCCTTCATAATCATTTGAAACATTTATTTCTATATTCCATACTCCTTCAACTAAATAATCCAATGATATTGGTGCTAACGTTATTTGAATCTCACGTTCTAATTCAAAAGGCTTTGGACCTGCAACATATATATCATATCTATTTCTTCCTATGCTACCTTGAAAATACCCCTCTTGTATATTAATGTTTCCACTGCTTATGCCTGATGGATCTTTTATGTTTATAGATATATCAGGTAATATTGTTTTATAAAGATTTATAACTACTGATTCTTCATCACTAGCAACAACAAATGACTTTGTTTGAGTTTTTTCCAACACTCCTCCTACATGATGGGAAGCATCACCTTCATTTCCTGCTGCAATAACTATTGTTACTTTTTCTAAATTAGCTATAACTCTTATATACTGTTCTAATAAGCTGCTTCCATTATGAGCTCCATTATTAGTGCTTAGACTTATATTAATTACTAGCGGGATATTGAGCTCTTTACTTTTATCTAATAAAAATTTTAGTCCTTTCATTATTTGAGAACTCAGTACCCATCTTCCTCTAGCTCCTTTAACCATTGCTATGGAAGCATCTGGTGCTATTCCCTTATATTCATTAGGAATTTTTCCTCCTCCACAGGCAATTCCCGCTACATGAGTTCCATGTCCTGTATCATCTAATTCTGGTACTACACTATATG
>JAEWQX010000162.1 GCA_023399035.1 Bacillota bacterium
CATTTATGGTTGGAATGGTTGAAACAGAAATAGATATGACAACTGGTGCAGTAGAGCTTATTGACTTTGTTGCAGTTGTTGACTGTGGAACTGTAATCAATCCAAACCTTGCAAGAATTCAAGCAGAAGGTGGAATTGCTCAGGGTATAGGAATGGCATTATATGAAGACATAACATATAATAAGGTAGGACAAATGATGAACAACTCATTCCTGCAATACAAGATTCCATCAAGACTTGATGTTGGAAACATAAGAGTTGAATTTGAATCAAGCTATGAGCCAACAGGTCCATTTGGAGCAAAGTCTATAGGTGAAATAGTTATAAATACTCCATCACCAGCAATTGCTCATGCTGTTTATAATGCAACAAAAGTCAATGTAAGAACTCTTCCTATAACTTCTGAAAAAATAGCTATGGGTATGTTAGAATTAAATAAATAGTTTAATTTTTTAGGTCTATTATCTATGAATGTTTTTATGGATAATAGACTTAATTTATTTTACTGAATTGATTTTAAAGGATAATACAGTATGGTAAAGTACAATAATAAATGAAATTATATTATGGAGGCAGATTTAATTATGAAAATAAATCTTATTTTATTGGCATCAGGTTTCAGCAGAAGATTTAATGGAAATAAGCTTTTGACGGATTTTTGCGGCAGGCCTCTTTATATGTATGTTATTGATGAAGTCATGAAGATTTATATGGAAGATAACTTCAAGTTCAATAAGATAATATGTGTTACACAATATGAAGAAATAAAAGATAGCTTAAAGGGTACTCCAATGAAAGTCATTATAAATGAAAACAGCAGCTTTGGAATTTCTAATTCTATTAAACTTGGAATCAATTATGATACTGAGGCAGATGGGTATATGTTTATGGTTTGTGATCAGCCATTTATAAAAAAGGAAACGTTGAGTTATGTTATGGATGCATTTTGTAAAGGAAATAAAGGAATTGTAGCTATTGGCAGAAATGATATGATAGGAAATCCAGTTATCTTTTCGAGAAAATATATTGATGAACTTCTGTCTCTTCAAGGAGATGTGGGGGGAAAGAAAATTGTGAAAAGGCATCTTGATGATGTTGAAATAGTGCAGATTGATGATGAGCTTCAATTTGCTGATATAGACACGGTGGAAGCATATGAAAGGTTTGCTCAAGAAAAAAAGTATAAAACACTTGATTAGGTTTGTTAATAATAAGGATCAAAATAGGAAGTGCAGAAAAAATGCACTTCCTATTTTATTTGTAAAAAAGAAATATTGTTATTTTAAAATAATATTTTTAAGCAATACAGTTAGTATAAATATTTTACATGTTCATAAAAATAACTTTACTGTATAAATAATCAATGCAGAAAGGGCAGCTGTGATTGGAATTGTTAAAACCCATGCCCATACTATGTTTTTAGCAACTCCCCATTTTACGCTTTTTATTGTCTTTGTTGCACCAACTCCCATTATTGTTGTTGTTATTATATGTGTAGTGCTTACAGGGGCATCAAATAAGGTGGCAGTAAGGATTACAGATGCAGCACCTGTCTGAGCAGCAAATCCATTTACGGGAGTAAGCTTTGTCATGCCGCTGCCCATGGTCTTTATTATTTTCTTGCCTCCTATGGATGTACCAAGTGCAATTGCAAGTGCACAGGCAAATACTACCCATGAAGGGACTTCAAAGACACTGATAAGGCCTCCGCTTAAAAGTGCCATGGTGATTATACCCATGGATTTCTGGGCATCATTGCCTCCATGGTTAAATGCCATAAAGGCTCCAGCTAAAATTTGAAGCTTTAAAAATAATCTATTTACTTTGCCTCTGTTAAATGGTTTCAATATTAAATTCAATATTGTCATCAATATGTATCCAATGGCAAAACCTATTACTGGTGAAAGAAAGAGCCACAATATAACGCTGTGAAAAAGGTTATACCAGTTGACAGCAGAAAAGGAATTGTTATAGGCAATGCCTCCTCCAACAAGTGCACCTATAAGTGCATGTGATGAACTGCTTGGAATGCCAAAATACCATGTGAGTAGATTCCAGATTATTGATGAAATGAGCACGCACATTATTACCCATTGAGGTGTTAAAGTGTGGCTTACAATGTTATCACCAACTGTCTTTGCTACTGCAGTTCCAGTAAATGCACCTAGGAAATTGAAGATTGAGCATATTATTATGGCGCTTCTAGGTGTAAGGGCCCGTGTAGCTATTGAAGTTGCTACAGCTGTTGCTGTGTCATGAAATCCGTTTATAAAGTCAAATGCAACTGCAAAGATGACTATAAATATGGTTATTATAAGAGAACTAGGCATTTTTAATTACAACTCCCTCTACGATATTTGCTACCTTTTCGCAATTATCAACTGTATCTTCAATGATTTGATAGATTTCTTTCCACTTTATTATTGTGATAGGATCTTTTTCATTTTTGAAGAGGTCTGTAACTGTTTTCCTTACCACTTTATCTGCTTCACTTTCTGTCCTTGAAATCTCCATGATTTTATCAATAAGATTTTTAGACTTGCATCCATTTACATTCAATTCATTTATTAAATCACGGATTTTTTCAGTAGCTTTTACAAAGATATCAATCTGATTTCTAACTTCATCAGTTGCTTCCTTTATGTCAAACATTATAAAGCGGTGCTGGATAGAATTAATGCCATCAAGGATATTATCCATTTCCTTTACGATTTCATATAAATCTTCTCTGTCAATAGGTGTTATAAATGCTTCATCCAGCTCTTTTGTAAGGGTGCGGACTAATTCATCGCCAATGTCTTCAAGCTCACCAGTCTTTTTTACCTGTTCATCAATTTTATCAAGGCAGTCAAGGCTATTTCTTAATACATTGGCTGATTCATTGACTGTTTCTGCAGATTTCAATAGAATCTGATAGAACTTATCTTCTTTTTTTTTATTAAAACCCTTCATTTTTGTCACTCCTCAAGTAGTAATTATTTTTATATAAAAATTTCATAATAATAGTATTAGTAAAAATGACAAAAAATCTTCATGGTTAATTATAAAATTTTAAAATATTATATTGATAAATTATTTTATAAATAGAGTAAATAGTAAAATGGGCAGTTTTACCTGCCCATTTTACTATATTAATATATAAATACTTATTTTAGCAGTATATTATAACTAAATGTTGTTTTTTATAGTATAGGTTATTTTTAAAAAGGAAGAATGCTATTAGTCAAATTCATTTTTATAGGATTAATTGCTCCATATACAAACCTGAGCAATGTCTTTTAATTTTTCCAAGCCATCAGTATTTTCTAAAGATATAGTTCCCAATTCCAGAAATCTGAGTTTTGGTAGTTTTTTTAGGAAGTCGATTTTATGTATTTCAATACAGCAGTCCATAAATCTCAATCCTTCAAGCTCAGAAAACTGCTTAAAGTCATCAGTGTTCAGCAAAGTTTCATTTTCAGCATCCTCTTCATATTCTTTTTTAATATACATGCCATCATATGGATCGAATTTTACTAAGGATTTTTCAAATTCCCTGCTGTCAGCCATGATTTTTTCCATATCTTCATGAGAAATCTGTTTCTGTTTTTCTAAGGCAGATTTCTTCAATATTAACTGATATTCATCATCCCAGTGGTCAATTTTAATGAATTTATTAACGGAGCTGTTTATATATACAGCATTCTTCATATTCATCACCGCGGTCGCTAGGTATAAAAATCTGTGGTGGAACTTGATCACTGAGTTCTAGTTCATAATCATTGCTTGTACTAATTCTTATATATTTTATTTTTTCTAAATCTGCTCTAGTTAAAACACAATCCTTTTTATTTAAAAAGCTACATAAGCAGTCACTAAGCCATTTTGATTTTAAATTTACATTGGTGTCAGCAGTTTGAGTCTTTAAAACAGCAGTAGTATGTTTCTTAAAAAATAAGCTCACTATATATCCCTCCAATTTTATTTATTATAGGTTGGACTATTATTATTTATAGTATTCTTTTATGATGATTTAAATTATAACATATTATATATTAATTGGAATAATTGAATGATAGTACAATGATAATGTTATTTCTCTAACTGTCTTTGGAAGCTATAATACAGAGCAGTGGATTAAAGATAGAAGTGATATAGATATATTGGTACTGGTAAAGCATAGTGATTTTGATATTGAGTTCGGTATTGAAAATTATTATAGAAACATATTGAAAGAATATTTTGAATATGATGATATTCATTTTACGTTTATATCATTAAGAGATTTTGATAGTGTTTTTGCTGATATTTATATAGATTTTGAAGATAAGATTATTTTAGATTACGAATCACACTATGATTTTTTTATGTATATAAATAATTTTTATAGAGTAAATGAACCTCTTATATCATTGATATAACAAGACTGGGAGGCAAAGTATGGCATATTATAGTTTTGCCATTCAGAAATACTTTATCTTGATATATTTTTAGAAGCAACAAATGAAGTCATCAAATTAAACTATAAGATTCAAAAATAAAATAATGTTTAAAGAATATAGTCAGGGGTCGGGAAAGTCACAAACCCTGATTTTTTTCATTAAAACTATCTTCACAAAACATATATATTTTATGAAAGATATGTGAGATGAACTGGTTTTACATAAATTTCACTATTTGATTTACTGAAAAATCTTTAAATAAAAGGAGGTGCAGCTTGTGATGATTTAAAAGTAGACATAAGGTTACATTTTTTTATTATGTATATAGAAAGAATGAGAGGATTGATAGGATATGAGTAAATTTTTAATTTCTGTAGGTCATACAGCAAGTGGACAGACAGGATGCGGAGCAGTAGGATTATTGGATGAATCAGTATGTACAAGGGAAATAGCACCCTTAGTTATAGAAAAACTCAGGTCTTTGGGACATACAGCTATAAAACTTCAAGTTGACACATTGGGTTCACAGGCTGATTATGCTAAAAGAGTGGCACAAGCTAATGCAGAAGGCGGAGATTATTTTGTTGAAATACATTTAAATGCAGGAGGAGGCACAGGATGTGAAGTCTATACAGTAAGAGGATCAGCAGCTTCAAGCTTAGCAGTAAAGGTTTCAAGCTGTATTGCCAGTAATCTTGGAATTGCAGACAGAGGACATAAGACTTCAAGGGGACTTTATGTATTAAAAAATACTTCTATGGCTGCAATGCTCATAGAATGCTGTTTTGTTGATAATGCAGTAGATTATAAGGCATATAATGCAGAAATAATTGCAGCAGGCATTGTTGAAGGACTTACAGGAAAAAGTATAATCTCTGTTTCTGAAACATGGAAGGTTGATTCCAAGGGATGGTGGTTTGAATATGCTGATGGAACATGACCAACAGGATGGGCAAAGCTGCCAATAGGCAATAATAATTCAACTTTAGCATGGTTTTTATTTAATTCAGAAGGATATATGGAGGCACAATGGTAGAATCTTGATGGAAACTAGTATTTCCTTTACAGCAATGGTGCTATGGTACATGATACTGTACTTTATGGATATAGTTTTAATTCTAATGGTGGGGCAAGTAAGATTTAAATAGAATATTTTAATTAGATAAAAAGAAAAAGATAACTGAACACATAATATTTCAGTTATCTTTTTGTTTATACAAATAATATAAATATTTTTATGATCTTGGTTTTAACATTAAATATATTTTACATATCTTTTTAATATTTTAGACAAAGGTAATCCAATAACTAACCCCACAACAATCTGAGTTATGTTCCCTGGAATAGATGAAACTGGTGATATCCAGTTGCCATATAAAATTATTTCTGTAATATAATATCCAGCAATCATCCAAAGTCCAGATACAACTATGGCTATAGCATTGATTATGAAATTTTCACCATTTCTATTTTTACTATAAGCAATAGAGCCAATTATATAACCCATAACACCTCTTATTACAAATGTGAAAGGAGCCCATAGTGCCCATCCTGAAGTTAAGTCAAATAATCCCATTCCCAGAGCACCAGCAATTGCCCCTTTTTTCTTACCAAAAAGAAGAGCAGAAGTAAAAAGCATAACATTTCCTAAATGAACCAAGCCCCCGCTTGAAAGAATAGGAAGTTTAATATTAATAAATGCAGTTGATACAAATACCAAAGCAGTTAATAATGCTGTTTCTACTAAATCCTTTGTTTTAAATCTATTATTTTCTCTATTTATTTCCATTATTATAGCCCCCAATTATTTTTATTAATTAAATCCGTTAGTATTTTCATTGTAATATTTATTAAAAAGTTCTACTAGATTTTTATCAGTTTTAAATCCTAAATCTTTAATAGCCTTGTCAATTACATTTAATACAAAAATGGTTCTGTCATATCTTGAATTTTCACCCATATGGCCAATTCTCAATATTTCATTGTCATATGGTTTTAATGTTGTAGTAACTAAAGTGTTGTATTTATGTTCCATATGTTCTTTTAAGTTTAATGCCCCAATGCTTTCAGGAATTTTTACAGCAGTTACATTGTTTGAGTATCCATTATTTAAAAATAACTGTAGACCAAATTCAGTAATTGCTTTTCTAACAGCAGAAGCAGTAGTCTTATGTCTTTCAATTACTTTTTCTGTACCTTCATTCAATATGTTGTCTACTGCCTTATCAAGGCCCATAATATCACTTATTGGCATTGTGTATGGAAACCATTTATCTTTATAGTAATTCTTCCATATATTTAGGTTGCAATAGAAACCTGTTACAGGTGTTTTTCTATTTTCAATAGCTTTTTGTGCATTTTCACTTATACAGACTATTGTAAGTCCAGCTGGTGCAGAAAAGGCTTTTTGTGAACCTCCAAGAACTATATCGATTTTCCAGTCATCAACTTTTACATCTTCTCCAACCATTCCAGCAACAGAATCCACAACACTTAATATTCCATATTCCCTAAGTAATGGACATATTTTTGAAATATCGTTCATAATTCCAGTTGGAGTATCACAATGAACTATAGTGGCATATTTGAAATCATGATCCTTTTCAAGGAAAGCTGATAGTTCATCAATATTAATTGTATCTGTGTAACTGCTTTCAAAGAGCACAGCATGTCCACCATACATTTCTACGAAATCCTTAAAGCCTCTTCCATATATTCCATTATAAATTACAAGAACTCTGTCGCCTTGTTCAGTAAGAGAAGCGCATGCTGCTTCAAGTCCTAAAATTCCTTCGCCGCTTAATATGTATACAGGATTTTTAGTATGTAAAATATGTGCTATTTTTTCACATGTATTTTTATAAAACTCTACAAACTCAACATCTACATCAGGGTTTGTTGTAGAAACGGATCTTTCAAGTCTTACATTTTCTTTTACATAAGTAGGTCCAGGAGTATAGACAAATTTGTTATTCATAAATATTATCCTTTCGTTAATATATTTTAAGGGTGTTTTTCGAAAAAACTATTTTTAACTAAATTATCACAATATTGTAATAATGTAAAATGTATGGATACAATATAGTGATTGATTTTATATGAGTTGATGATATTTTTTCAGTGAAAGATTATAAATTTCTAAAAGAATTGAAAAACAATAAGTTAATTTTATAATATAAATTACTATAAGTCTCATTTTATATATGGCTAAAATGAGGCTTATTATAGTTAAGATTATAAAGAAGGTATATAAATGAAGATTACAGCTATTTATGCAACAGGAAGGAGAGAAAGGTCAACTACTTATCACTTAGCTCAGACTGTTATTAACAAGCTTAAGGGAGAAGATGAGGTACATGAGTTCTTTCTTCCCAAAGATATGAACCATTTCTGCATTGGGTGCTATCAGTGTTTTGCAGATCATCGTGAAAGATGCGGAGGATATGATATGATTCAGCCTATACGTGAGGCTATGAATGAGTCTGATCTTATTATTTTCACAGCACCAGTTTATGTTTATCATATACCAGGCCAGCTTAAGGCGTTTTTGGATCATTTTGCATGTGAATGGGTAGTACACAGACCTAATCCCAATATGTTTCATAAGCAGGCACTTATCATAACAACAGCATGTGGTGCAGGCATGAGCAAGACCGTGAAAGATATTAAAGACAGTCTGGATTACTGGTGCGTTGGCAGAGTTTACACATATAAAAAGGGAATATTTCAAGGTCATTGGGATGAAATTAATCCAGAAGTACAGGAAAGCATGAAGAAGAAAGTTTTAAAGATTGCAGATAAGATCAAGAAGCGTGAAGGAAATGTAACACCACGTTTAAAAGTGAAAGCACTTTTCTATATATTCAGAAGCATGCATGGTAAAAAGCAGTACAATCCTGTGGATGTTGGATATTGGAAGGAAAAAGGATGGCTGGGAAAGGTGCGTCCGTGGTAAATTATTAAATAACATCAAACTAAATATAAAATTAATAGGTCATAGCCAATGTGAACTTAGTTCACATTTTAGGATTATGACTAATAGAGCTGCAGACTTAATTAATAAAAATGTAAATTATGGTATAATAATCATGATTGAGAATTATAAGCTATACTCAATATAGTATTAGCTGAGAAAGGAGGATATTAGTATGAAAAATAATAAGAATATAAAGAATTTATGGAGGTATGTTCCTCTATAAATCAGGGAGGAAATATGTTTAAAAATAAATTTAGGATTAATAATATTCCTGCAGTTTTGTGGGGAGAAAAGAGTGAAAAACTATTTATTGCAGTACATGGAAATATGTCGAACAAGGAAGATAAAGTTATTGAGATTTTAGCACAGGAGGTTGTTTCAAAGGGGTATCAGGTATTGAGTTTTGATTTGCCAGAGCAGGGAGAAAGAAAAAATGACAGTACTCCATGCAAAGTACAGAACTGTGTTAGTGATTTATCATTAATTATGGATTATGCAAAATATAATTGGAAAGAATTAAACCTGTTTGCATGCAGCATGGGGGCTTATTTCAGTCTTTTAGCTTATAAAGATGACAACATTAAAAAAGCATTATTTTTATCGCCAGTAGTCAGTATGGAAAGAATTATTCAAAATATGATGACATGGTTTAATGTAACAGAAGATCGTCTGAAAAAAGAACAGATCATAGATACTCCTATTGGTCAGAAGTTATATTGGGATTATTACTGTTATGTAAAAGAGCATCCTGTTGATGTATGGAAAACACCTACACATATCCTCTATGGAGCAAAGGATGACTTATGTGAATTTCATATAATTAATAATTTTGTAAATGAATTTTCATGCAAATTAAAGGTTATTGCAGATGGAGAACATTACTTCCATACAGAACAGCAGTTACATGAATTAAAGATATGGCTGCATAAGCATGTTGATTGATAAATTATAAAAAAATATATAATCATGTGTGGCTTTTAATGTATTTGAGGTATAGGTGGGAAAACTATGATGATACTATGAAATTAGTTAATAATTTTCTCAATAAGAGTAATTATAAAATATCATATTACAACTTGCTGCAATTGGAAGAGAAAAATACTTTTATATTCTTAATTCATAAAGGATTAGTAATGAAATTGACTATTTTGGTCACTACTAATCCTAGTTATATTTTATAAAAATAAGATTGTTTAATATGAGTCAATAGACAGGGAATGTAGAAAGTCAGTTTATTTCGTCTAAAGTATGTTTAATATTTTGGATATCAGACATTATTCCTTCAACTTTAGACTTGTGAGAATCATCTGCTAAGGAATGTACTTCAGTAACAGAGGTTTCTAAAGAAGTTAATTTTGACTTTATATCATTTATATAAGAATTATAATTTTTATTACTCATAACAATTCTCCTTTGCAACTGTATTTAAATATATATTGTGATTAATTGAGCAATTTAATACGAATTATTTTATTTAATTAAGGGAATGTAGTAGATTTGTTTATAGGAATCTTTCTACATTCCCAATAATAAACTAAGAATTACTTGTAATTTTACTGAGATATTTTTATATAGAATCCCATGGTCCTTCAGGCATCTTATCCTCAGTTTGATTTAGTGCACCTTTGCTTACGACCAGTGAAATTTTCTGATCAGTTGTTATTTCAGTAGCTTTTGCAGGATATTGACTTATTATTTCTCCTTTTGGAATAGTATTACTGTATGCTTCACTTTTGTTTGCTATATTAAGTCCATAAACATTTAAGATATCTTTTGCTTTATCAATATCATATTCTATTAAGTCTGGCATTATAAGCCTGCTACCACTGCTGATTATGACTCTTACTGTATTATTTAATGAGGAGGTTTTGAAGATGACTAAAACATTATATGATCCTGAAGTTGAAAAAAGGGAATAGAAAAAGGTGTAGAAAAAAAAGCAATAGAAACAGCTAAAGTTGGAATAAAAAAAGGCTTTTCAAATGAGTTAATATATGAATTGACGGGGTTAACTTCAATGTCCTGACTGCCTGTCATAAGCATGTCAAGGGCATCGTCTAGGATAAGTGCTTCCTTTCCTTCAGAAGACTTATGTTTGATGCTTTTCCTCAGGATGTAATTAATATTGTTTTTCAGGCTTATTGTTGCAAAAGCTACAAATCTGTGATTTTCGCTTTTGTAGGAATCAAGACATGACGATAATATACTATAGCATTCATTTTCTATATCATAAGATGTGTATCCATATATAAACGTCCTTTGAGAAATCTTCATTATTAAAGGTTTGAATTCTTCTATGAGCTTTTCTTTTGACTTCATATCGTCTGCCTTAGATTTTAAGGCTAATTCTTCAATATATCTGTAATCCATAAAACCTCCACATCTATTTCATTAAGATATTAATTTTTAAAATAAAAACACTATATATAGAGTATATAAAAAAATATACTCTATATATAGTATATATGCATATTAGGAAGAGTTTTGGTGAAATTATGTAATTTTATTTGAAGAAATTATTTTTAATAAAATATATCTGCCAGAGGTCCTATGAGAAGACATGGCAGAATATGCTTATGATTAGCAGCAGCATTCTGAACTGCAGTCACAGTCTGACTCACAGCAGCAGTTGCATCTACGATTTTTTCTGTGCTTATGATTTTTTTTTTCTGATTCACTGGCTAAACAGCGGCAGATTGAAGAGTTTTCAATTGCACTGTCTACGAGTTTATCAAGAACACAGGATACATTATTTATAAGCTGTGTATTTGAGTTCATAAAGTAAGTTGCAGTATATTGTGTAGTCCACCAGTAGAGAATTATAAGGAGAATTATTAAAGCCTGATATTGTTTTGAGATTAGTCCAAAGCCTTGAAGACCGTTCAATTCTCCTGCATCATAAGCATTATTAACACAGTTATTCATGTTAAGAGTATCGTTGAGATCATTAATACTGTTGCTCAGGTTGTTAAAATCACCGTTAAGCTCATTTATACATCCGAAATCGTCCATAAATCTCTCATCCTTTAAAAATATAGTACTATAATTTTATTCTATGGAACTAGCCATGATTATGATTATGTTTTAAAAAGAAAAAATAATTATTTTAACAATAATGAAATATAATTCTTAATATAATATTAATATCAAGTTACTTTTGATATATAATGGTAAAAACAAAATATAACTTTTGAAAATACATAAAAGATATCATATAAATATAAGATTCTAAATATGAGATTCATTTATATGATTATATTAATCTATTAGTTTAATTTGAACAAGTTTTTAGGAGAGTCTGTATGGAAAGCAAGAAAATTATCAGTATTAAAAATAAGTTATTTAGCAATAAAAAGTCTGATTGCTGTGAATATAAAATATATACTCCTGAAATGGTAAAAAAATATAAGGAGTGCTTTAAATTTACCATGAAGATAACAAAGCATCATGATAAGACATTATTTATTATGTATAAAAAAGTGGAGCAATGGTATATGGATGATAAGATAAACTGGAATTTAGAAAAGATTCATATAAAGACAAAACTTGGCTCATACACCAGTGGAGGATGTGGAATAGAAGCATCACTTCTTGCAGGTCTCACAGCAAGCGGAGTTTTTACTTATATGGATACTTATATGAAAAGACTTAATCCGATTTCATTGATAATTTATGCAGTTGCTGTAATGTTTTTTGCAATAAAAGTTTTAGCAAATGAGGACCATACTGTTGAAATGTACAACATGTTCCTTGACGTAATTAATGAATTAGAAGAAAAAAATTACTCACAAAAATAAGCATATTAAAATTGATTTTTACACAACATACTCTTATAGAAAGGATGTGTTGTATATGCAAAATAAAAATGAATCTAAATATAACAGAGGTTGTAATTGTTCTGAAAGCAGCAGCAATATGTTAAAAGCTGAAACTAACACAGAGTTAAGTAGTGGATGTAATAAAAAGGATGCTGGCCATAACGCATGGACTTCAGTGGCTCAAAATTATGATATTGCAGAATCTTGTGAAAAACATAAAAAAGATGAAGGTAATAATCAATGGTGTTCAACTTGCAAATAATATGTAAAAATATATTTTGAACAATAAGTACACTGAAAGGGTGTGATTGTTATGAACAATATAACAAGCAAAGATAGTAGGGGGCTAAAACACTACGAATATGCAGGTGGATATATTTCATATGATCCTTCAATACTAACTGAACATTACGAAGTAAAAGATCTTGAAGGAAACTCTAAACAAAAATCTGATAAATGATAAATCTACAAGGCAGTGCTGTTGAATACTAAAGCAAATAGTGCTACATTATCTTATTTCATGTGTGTTAAAAAAGGAACTGTGCCGTCAGTTCCTTTTTATTGTATGAGGAATTTATTGATAGAGGTAATAAGTAATAACAGAACATATGTTTAAAATGATTTAAGTGTGGTATAATTACTAGATAATAAAAGAAATATATTTTTGAAGTATTTCCGTGAATAAAGACATTAATATGAATGAAACGTTAGTTAAGTCAGAAAAATATTAAAAATGTATATGTATGTTTAATTTAACAAATCATATTATAGATTTATAGATAAACTAATTAGGAGAACTTATGTCAGAACAGTTAAAAAGCATATTGGATAATGTAATATATCTGGATATAGAGACAAGTGGTCTTGATGAAGTCTGCAGTGAAATTATTGAAATAGGTGCTGTAAAGATCAAGGATAACAAAATCACCACTTTTGAGACGCTGATTAGGCCAAGGGGGCGTGTACCTGTTGGAATATACAATTTGTGCAGCGGGCTAAAGGAAGAGGATTTGTATAGTGCACCGTCCTTAAGCTCAATCAGGGACAGCTTGAGTGAATTTTTAGAGGACCTTCCTCTCATATGCCATAATGGCAATTTTGAAAGAAAGTTTTTTAGGTATCATCTTCCTAATATAAAAAATGAAATAATGGATTCCATGGAGCTTGCAGCAGTCCTTGAGCCATATCACAAGGAGTATAATCTGAATGCTCTCATGAAATGCGTAACCAATATGGATAAAGATGAAATCCACAGGGGACTTGATGATTCAATAAATACAATGAAGGTTGTAAACAGTCTGTTATGCAGATTATGGAGCAGGGAAGACAGGAGCAGAAAAAAGAGGACACTATATGAAAACATAAATAAATATTATCCTCATTTGAGAAAATGGCCATGGAATAAGATTCTATTAAAGCCTTCATTTTTTATTTATGATGATTATGATTATGTATCTTATGAAAATAAGAAAAAAGATGAAACCCTTCTTGAAGATATCAAGATAGATTACAAACTCTATGAAGAATTGCTTAAGGATGAAAAGATATGGAATAACGGCGGAGACTTCGGCTATACTTATAGAAAAAATCAGCTGGAATTTTCAAAAAAGATACGTGAAAATTATGAAAGAGGAGAGCGGATTTTTATCGAGGCGCCTACAGGAAGCGGAAAGACTTTTGCATACGTCATAATAGCAGCAATAGGTACATATTTAAATTCTCTAAAAAAGAGAAAGGATGATTCCAGTTTCATAATTTCAACAAACACAAAGGAGCTGCAGAATCAGCTTATAGAGCGTGATATCCCAAACATATTAAAGAAGCTTAGATTAGATCATAAGCTGCGTTATGGAGCAATGAAGGGGAAAGCAAACTATGTATGCGTTGAAAGGCTTAATAAATGTGACAGTCTTGAAGAAGATGAAGAAGGCAACCTTGCACTTTTGTTTTTAAGAAGACTCTGTGAAAGCGGGGAGTATGGAGATACGGAAAACATAAGCTATTGGATTGTAAAGCACTTTAACCTTGATAAATATTTCAAGGATGTAACATGTGACAGTGATTCATGCAATCTTGAAAAATGCACAAAGCCGTGCTACCTGCGCAAGAGATACAACGAGCTTCCAGCTGAAAACATTACAGTAATAAATCACTCACTCCTTGCATGCTGGCCATATACTGAAAAAAAGAAAATCAACCACATTATAATAGATGAAGGACATAACCTTATGGAAAAGTGCTATGATTTCTTTGCAGAGGAATTTTCAAGCACTGAATTTCTTGAAAAACTTGATATGATTGACAAGGGACATCCTAATATAATAGGTCTTCTTTTAAATTTAAATGCAAGCTTTGGATTTAGGGAAACCATAGAAAAAGATAAGATAATGTATCTTGTAAATGAGATAATAGTAAACATTAACCTTTTGATGAATGATTTCAGAAGCATGAGGCTTGTAAGCGGGGAATATGACTTTAACACAGAATTTTTCATTCCACGTGATGATTTAAAGAGCATGACAAAATTCCTTGCACCTGAAATAAGTGCAATAAAGGAAAGCATATATCCCTTATATAAGATACTTAACACTTATGTGTCAAATATAGTCCTCGATGATGAAGTGACAGGAGATAATGATTATAAGAATATAAATGATTATATAATAAAGCTCAAGGGAACCTTTGACATGCTTGATAAGTTCCTTGAAAGGTCAACATTCTTTGCAAAGATACTTGAAATAGACAAGGAATATAAGGAATTCCGCTTGAAGAACGTTCCATTAAACGTGGGAGAGCTTGTTAATGAGCATATGCTCAAAGACGTAAAAAGTACAACATTTTTATCTGCAACACTGCGTATAGAAAATTCATTCAACAGGATGAAAAAGCATCTTGGGCAGGAAAAATCAAAGGAGTTTTTAATTCCTACTGTATTTGACTTGAAGAAGCAGACTAAAATCTTTGCACTTACAGATATGGGACGTTACGATAATGCAAAATATATAAAGAATATTTCAAGGTTTATTTATGAAACGTGCAGGAAGCTTAATGGCCATGTTCTTGTTTTATTCAATAACAATATAAGAAGAAATGGAGTTTATGAAGAGCTTGAAATGCTTACAAGGGGAAGCAAGATTGAAGTACATACAAATAAGAAATCAATAAATATATTAAATGATAAGAACAGGCAGGTAATAATTCTGGGAACAAAAGGCTTTTTTGAAGGAATAGATGTGCCAGGAGACGGTCTTTGTTGTGTAATGCTCGACAAGCTGCCTAATCACAGCCCTGAATACCCAATCTTAAGGGCAGTTACAACATATCAGCATAAGATGTATCAGGATTTCAATTATCCTCAGCTCTGCATAAAAGTAAAGCAGATTTATGGAAGGCTTGTAAGGAGCATTTATGATTATGGATACTTTATAATTCTCGATCCAGGTGAAAATCCATATACAATAAAGAATCTTCAACGTGATTTAAATGGTCCGCCAATAGAAAGTATGCCATCAGCAAAGGTCCTTAATATGATGGATACTGATTATAAGAACTGGAAGAGGCGTAACTTAAATCTCATTATAAAAAAGCTGAGAAGTGAAAATAAGGATATTGCATCAGCCTTTGAAGTTGAAGCAAAGAAGCATAAGATGTTTTGGGAGCTTGAAAGGGTAGATAATGGTGTTTATCACTTTAAAAATATAGATTATGAATTAAGCGGAAAGCTTTAAGTGAAAAATAAAGATGTAAATTATTAATAATGATAAAAATCAGTAATCACCATAAGATATCCTAAGTGTGGTGGCTCCAGGGGAAAAACTGACTTGTATATTGAATATGACAGCAGGAATTTGAATTGAAAATTGTCTGCTGTCTTTTATATTTTAAAAATAATAAAACTAGATTATACTTAATAAAGATATATGAAAACAAAGTGTAGTAATTGCAATAAAAAAATCAATGAATTATATCTAGATGTAAGGTAAACTATAATAAGAAATAAGATTTTTAAATGAGGTGAGAGAAGATTGAGAAATTTAGGAACTGTAGCACTTGAAACAAATAGGCTCATAATAAGGAAATTTAATGAAAATGACGGCATATATATGTATAATAACTGGGCATCTGATGATGAAGTGACAAAATACCTCAAATGGCCTACACATAAGGCAAAAGGCATGTCAAACAGCTATGTAAGCTGGGTTATGAAAAACTATGAAAAGGATAATGACAATAAAGTATATGACTGGGTAATAGAATTAAAAGAAATAGGACAGCCTATTGGATCTATTGGAGCAGTTAATGTGAATAGTGAAGTTGAAAGCATTCAAATAGGGTACTGCATAGGTTCAAAATGGTGGCATAAGGGTATAATGACTGAAGCATTTACAGAAGTCATAAGATTTTTCATGGAAGAAGTGGGCGCAAATCGACTTGAAGCAAGATATGATATACGTAATGAAAATTCAGGAAAAGTTATGGAAAAGTGTGGCTTGAAATATGAAGGCACACTTAGGGCTTCTGATATCAACAATTCAGGTGTATTTGATGCTGCATGGTACAGTATATTGAAGGATGAATATTTTGCATCAGTGCAATATAAAAAATGATTCTGTTAGGTTGTTATGAAAAAATAGCTTAACATTTCGTAGAATTACTTGCTCTTTGAAAATTATATAAGTTTGATTAATTTATTGCATGGCAAACAAACCTGCAATAAATAGGATTTTTG
>JAEWQX010000166.1 GCA_023399035.1 Bacillota bacterium
CTTTCAGATAACTCTAAGGAAGTTAAAGAAGAAGGTAAAACTCCTATTGCACAGTTAGCAGAACAAAAAGGATATAAAGTTGCAGATACTTACGAAGAAATTAAGAGCTTAAAGAGCGGTGATGAAAAGGTAATTGCAATATGTCCTGATAACCAGGTTGAAGAAGAAAGCGGAGCTTTAAAGTATGATTTAGATAAAGAAGACGGTGAATTAACATTAGCAGATTACACTAAAAAGGGAATAGATCTTTTAGATAATGATAAGGGATTCTTCATGATGGTTGAAGGTGGAAAAATCGATTGGGCAGGTCATGCTAATGATGCAGCATCAAGCATACATGATACAAATGCCTTCAGTGATGCAGTACAGGAAGCTATTAACTTCTATAATGCTCATCCAGATGAAACATTAATATTGGTAACAGGTGACCATGAAACAGGTGGACTTACATTAGGATTTGCAGGAACAAATTACGATACACATTTACAGAACTTATCTAACCAGAAGATGTCATATACAGACTTTGATAGATATGTAGCTAAATACAGAGAAAATAAAACATCATTTGATGATGCAATGAAGGATGTTGAAGCTCAATTTGGATTAAAGAGAGCTGGTTCAGAAGGTGAATCAACAAAAGGCGGAATGGTATTAACAGAAGCAGAAGAAGCTAAAATCAAAGCTGCTTATGAAAAGAGTATGATTGTAAAAGAAGATAGAAATTTAGATCAAAATGAATATGTTATGTATGGAACATATGAACCATTTACAGTTACACTTACTCATGTTTTAAATAATAAATCTGGTATATCATACAGTTCATATTCACATACAGGACTTCCTGTAGTAATGATGGCTAAGGGGGTCGGACAGGATTTATTCAAAGGATACTATGATAATACAGATGTATTTGCTAAGTTAAAAGCAATTACAAAGGTAGAATAAAAAAGAGGAGAAAAAGATGCTTAAAGATATTCACAGACGTAATACAATTCCT
Organism: Bacillota bacterium; assembly: GCA_023399035.1. GTDB lineage: Bacteria > Bacillota > Clostridia > Clostridiales > Clostridiaceae > Clostridium. Next base: position 998 of record JAEWQX010000166.1, read on the forward strand.
ATATTGATTACATTAATAGCAATTGTTGTTCTGATATGTATTCCAAATAAATTTCCACAGAAAATTTATGAAAATACAGAAAGAGTTAGTGCAAGGGTATTGAGCACAGATGAGAGTTTTATCATAAATAATGGTCTTATAAGGACTGGTGAGCAGCTTTGCCATATTGAAATATTACAGGGAAAGTTTAAGGGGAGGACTGTTACAGGAAGCAACAGACTATCTGGTTCTCTTGAACAGGATAAAATATTTACGGCAGGAGATAAGATTTTAGTGACTTTAGATTATACTGGAGATGAAATTAGAGTTGCAACACTAGTTGATCATTATAGAATAAACTATGAACTTCTGCTGGTTGGAATATTTGTAGTATTTTTAGTAGGATTTTCGGGTATAGTAGGTATAAAGGCAATTTTATCGTTTATATTTACAATACTTGCCATGTGGAAGATATTAATACCATTATTTTTGATGGGATATAATCCAATAATGATAGGTATGGCAACAACTGTTATACTAACATGTTTAATAATAGGATTGGTTTATGGAATAGATAGAAGATCTTTAGCAGGAATTATTGGCGCTTTGGCAGGAAGTACGGTCACGTGCTTTATGGCATTATTCTTTGTGAGCAGATTTAAAATTCATGGAGCAGTAATGTCATATTCAGAAACGCTGTTATATTCAGGTTATGAAAATCTCAATCTTACAGAAATATTTATTGCAAGTATATTTATAGCATCATCAGGAGCTGTTATGGATGTTGCTGTGGATATAACATCAGCAGTTGCTGAAGTTATTGAAAAGAAACCTGATATAACGAAGCTTGAAGCAGTTAAATCTGGAATCAATGTAGGGCGATCAATTATGGGGACTATGATGACGACTCTTCTCCTAGCATATTCAGGAGGATATATCGGACTCCTTATGGTATTTATGGCACAAGGAACACCAATAATAAATATATTAAATTTAAAGTATGTTTCATCAGAGATACTTCACACTCTAATAGGAAGTTTTGGTCTTGTAACAGTTGCACCATTTACAGCAATAGCAAGTGGAATATTATTGGCTCATAATGGAGAAAAAAGTTTGCTTACATTATTTAATAAAAGCAGGATTTCATTAAAGGGAGTTAGTGAGGAACATGCTTAATACTATGTGTTAAAAGCAGGATTATATATTATAAAGCTGTAGAGGTTTAGAATGAGATATTCTAAATCTCTACAGCTTTTTTTAATATTATTTATGTACGCCTTATTATATGCATTTTTAAATTACATTGGAGTAATATTTTCGTATTTCTTAAAGAACTTTAAGAAATATTTATAATCTATGTCACCTGATTTCACTAAATAAATTTATATTTCTCATATTGTTATTGGATAAATATGGTTAATTTTTAATTGCTTATATTAACTTAATATATTTAAAATATCAATTCTAACATATGACTTAATGCTTTAAAAATAGTGCTTCTTTCTTTAAAAATTTTTACTAATATTTATATTATTATATATATATTAACATTTTGATTTGAAAATATATAAAATAATACAATAAAATATTTAGTAAATAATGAAAAAATATGATAAAAATTATTAATTATATAATAAAATAAAAATATAAAAAAATAGTAGAAATTTTACAATAAATATAGTACAATGTCAAAAGATAAGAAAAACTAAACTATGAGTTAAGTAATAGTAAGGTTATAAATACTAAACTTAAAAAATAGTATATAGTAATCAGTATATCTTTAGAATTATTTTTATAAAGAAAGGCTGTGATGTTAGGGTTGGAAAACAAGCTGAAATTATACGGCTTTAACAACCTCACAAAGACACTTAGCTTTAACATCTATGATGTGTGCTATGCAAAAAGTGAGCGAGAGCAGAGAGACTATATTGCTTACATTGATGAGCAGTACAATTCAGAAAGACTTACAAAAATTTTATGTGATGTAACAGATATTATCGGAGCACATGTTCTGAATATATCGAAACAGGATTATGAACCACAGGGGGCAAGTGTGACTATTTTAATTGCAGAAGAATCTATGACTAATAGAATGAGCACAGAGACATCTTCTGTAGATAGAGAAATGGATATTCAAAAAACAAGAGATACTGTTGTAGCTCATTTGGACAAGAGTCATGTGACAGTGCACACATATCCTGAATATCATCCACATAATTCAATAGCTACTTTTCGTGTAGATATTGATGTATCAACGTGTGGAGAGGTTTCGCCTCTAAATGCATTAAACTACCTTATAGGAAGTTTTGATTCAGATATTATAACTACTGATTATCGTGTAAGAGGATTTACGCGTGATGTAAATGGTAAAAAATTATATATGGATCATAAGATAACATCAATACAGGATTATATTGATAAGGAAACACTTGAGAAATATGATGCAGTAGACATCAATGTATATCAGGCAAATTTGTTTCACACAAAGATGCTCATAAAAGATATGGAATTACAAAACTATCTTTTTAATAAAGATGTTTATGAAATCAAGCCTAAGCAGAGGCTTGAAATAGAAAATAATCTCCGCAGAGAAATGATTGAAATATTCAGCGGAACTAATATATATGATTAGGAGATGATTTACATGAAAGAAAATGAGGAAATGGAAGAATGCACAAAAGAAAGTAGTGAAAATCTATCTCCACACAAAAAAGACAAGGAAAAACATTCTAAAGCTCCTATTTATGAAGCTTTACTAAAATACAAGGCTGCAAGGGTTGTGCCATTTGATGTTCCAGGACATAAGCAGGGAAGAGGAAATCCAATGCTTAAAGAATTTCTTGGAGAAAAGTGCCTTTCTGTGGATGTTAACTCTATGAAACCACTGGACAACCTTTGTCATCCTGTTTCAGTGATAAAGGAAGCTGAGGAATTGGCGGCAGATGCTTTTGGTGCCAAGCATGCTTTCTTTATGGTAAATGGAACAACTTCTGCTGTACAGGCTATGGTTATGAGTGTGTGTAAAAAAGGCGAAAAGATAATAATGCCACGCAATGTTCATAGAAGTGCTATAAATGCCCTTGTTATAAGTGGAGCAATACCAGTTTATATAAATCCGGGAGTTAACAAAAAACTTGGAATACCTCTTGGAATGAGTGTTGCTGATGTAGAGAGGGCTATTAAGGAAAATCCTGATGCAAAGGCTGTTTTGATAAATAATCCAACATATTATGGAATATGCTCTAACTTAAAGAAGATAACAGAAATAGCTCATGCACATGGTATGTATGTTTTGGTTGATGAAGCACATGGAACACACTTTTATTTTGGAGATAATATGCCTGTTTCTGCAATGGAAGCTGGAGCAGATATGGCTGCAGTCAGCATGCATAAGACAGGAGGTTCTTTAACTCAAAGTTCCTTTTTGTTACTAAATTGTAATTTACATGTTGGGTATGTGCGTCAGATAATAAATCTTACACAGACAACAAGCGGATCATATTTACTAATGTCATCTCTTGATCTTGCAAGAAGAGATCTTGTTCTTAATGGAAAAGAGATATTCAGCAAGGTAACAAGACTGGCTGAATATGCAAGAAATGAAATTAATAAAATTGGGGGTTATTATGCTTTTTCAGAAGAGCTGATTGATAACGATGCAGTATTTGATTTTGATAAAACAAAACTGTCTGTATTTACAAGAGATATAGGTCTTGCAGGTATAGAAGTATACGATATTTTGAGAGATGAATATGGAATACAGATTGAATTTGGAGATATTGCAAATATCCTGGCAATAATTTCTGTTGGTGACAGAGAATTAACACTGGAAAGATTAATATCAGCTTTATATGAAATAAAAAGAATTCATTCAAAAGATAAAGCAGGAATGTTTGATCATGAATATATCAACCCTGAAGTAGTACTTACACCTCAGGAAGCATTTTATTCAGAGAAAGAATCAGTTCCAATGAATGAAAGCAATGGATGTATATGTGCTGAATTTGTGATGTGTTATCCTCCAGGAATTCCAATTCTTGCACCGGGAGAAAAAATAACTGCAGAAATACTTGACTATATAAGCTACGCAAAAGAAAAGGGATGCTTCCTTACTGGAACTGAGGATCCGAAGATTGAAAATATAAACATTGTGAAGGGAGGAGTTTGTTAGTTAGCAGTTAACAGTTAGCAGTTGACAGTTTTTGTTGGCGTAAAGCAGTTAATAGCTTAACTTTCATGTGTGAAATTATGGGAATGGAACTTTGGTATACTGAACAGCACACTGAAAATGTGAGATTTTCAATTAAGGTTGAAAAGCAGCTACATAGTGAACAAACTGAATTTCAAAGAATAGATATATTAGAATCAAAAGAATTCGGAAGGTTTTTCACTCTTGATGGATTAATGATGGTCACTGAAAAGGATGAATTCATATATCACGATATGATAGTACATGTTCCTATGGCTACAAATCCTAATATCAAAAATGTACTTGTAATAGGTGCTGGAGATGGAGGAACAATAAGAGAACTTACAAAATACAAGTCTATTAAAAATATAGATATGGTTGAAATAGACGAGAGGGTTGTAGAAGTCTGCAAAAAATATCTTCCTCAGACAGCATGTAAGTTTGATGATGATAGAGTTAATTTATTCTTTGAGGATGGATTAAGGTTTGTAAGAAATAAGGAAAATGAATATGACCTTATAATAGTTGATTCAACAGATCCATTTGGACCTGGAGAAGGATTATTTACAAAGGAGTTCTATGGCAACTGTTATAAAGCATTAAAAGAAGATGGTATATTGGTAAATCAGCATGAAAGTCCTTATTATGAATCTTATGCAAAATCAATGCAGGATGCACATGAAAAAATATACGGATTATTTAAGATTCATAGAGTGTATCAGGCACATATTCCAACATATCCATCAGGACACTGGCTTTTTGGATTTGCCTCTAAAGAGTATGATCCTGTAAAAGACTTAAAGGCAGATGTATGGAATAACCTTGGAATAGAAACAAAATATTATAATACTGAACTTCATGTGGGATGTTTTGCATTACCAAATTATGTGAAGAAGTTGTTGCAAGTTAATAAATAAATGTAAGAAGTAAGGACTAAGAGTTAATGTGAAAACAGCAAAGCTGTTTTGAAAATTATATTTAAAGAAAACGTGAGATTTTCATCATAAACTATTCACTATTACTTCGTAGTTATTACCTATTACTACAGTAACTTAATAGATAAATAGAAAATTATATATATTTCGATATGAAAAATGGAGGAATGAAAAAATGGGAAGAGCTTTAATAATTGGTGCAGGTGGAGTTGCAAGTGTTGCAATTCATAAGTGTTGTCAAAATTCAGAGGTGTTTGAAGAAATCTGTATAGCAAGCAGAACTTTATCAAAATGTGATGCTTTAAAGGAAAAATTACAAGGTGGAAAAACAAAAATTCAAACAGCTAAAGTTGATGCTGATAACGTTGATGAATTAATTGAATTAATAAATAACTTTAAGCCAGATGTAGTAATAAATCTTGCCCTTCCATATCAAGATTTAACTATTATGGATGCATGTTTAGCTACAAAGGTTCATTATGTTGATACAGCAAATTACGAACCTCTTGATACAGCTAAATTTGAATATAAATGGCAGTGGGCATACAAAGAGAAGTTTGAAAAAGCTGGAATTACAGCTCTTCTTGGAAGCGGATTTGATCCAGGAGTAACAGGAGTATTTTCTGCATATGCTCAAAAACATTACTTTGATGAAATTCATTATATAGATATAGTTGATGCAAATGCAGGGGATCACGGATATCCATTTGCAACTAACTTCAACCCTGAAATCAATATAAGAGAAATCACAGCAAAGGGAAGCTACTGGGAAGAAGGAAAGTGGGTTGAAACTGAACCACTTGAATTAAAGGAAGTATATGATTTACCAGAAATAGGTCCAAAGGATATCTACTTATTACATCATGAAGAATTAGAATCACTAGGAATAAACATTAAAGGAATAAAGAGAATAAGATTTTGGATGACATTCTCAGAAAAGTACCTTACTCATTTAAGAGTTCTTGAAAATGTAGGAATGCCTTCAATTGAACCAATCGATTTTGAAGGGCAGAAGATAGTTCCATTACAATTCTTAAAGGCTGTATTACCAGATCCAGCATCGCTAGGACCAAGAACTAAAGGTAAGACTAATATAGGATGTATATTCCAGGGAGTTAAGGATGGTAAGCCTAGAACATATTATGTATACAATGTATGTGACCATCAGGAATGTTATAAAGAAGTTGGCTCACAGGCAATTTCATATACAACAGGAGTTCCAGCAATGATTGGTGCAAGCATGATATTGAAAGGATTATGGAACAAGCCAGGGGTTCATAACATAGAAGAATTTGATCCAGATCCATTTATGGAAGAATTAAATAAATGGGGATTACCATGGGTAGAGGACTTTAATCCTACATTAATAAAATAATAATTCACTATAAGTGAAAATAAAAATATTCATATATTCTAAAATTCTTGAGTTATTTGATTTTATACTTCCATAATTCTAAGTTTCCTTAGAATTATAGTTCTTAAGAAATACAGGGATATATGAATATTTTATATATCCTAAAATGAAAGAGAGGAAAAATAGTTGGATTTATTAAATGGTATAGATATAACTAGATTACCATCTCCATGTTATATTGTAGATGAGAGACTTCTTAAGAAGAACCTTGAAATTCTAAATTATGTTCAAAAAGAAAGCGGAGGGCAAATTATTCTTGCAACAAAGGCATTTTCTATGTTTTCTACTTTTCCTTTAATAGGAAAATACTTAAAAGGTGTTACTTCAAGTTCATTATTTGAAGCAAGACTTGGATATGAAGAAATGGGCAAGCAGGTTCATATTTTTTCACCGGCATATAGGGAAGATGAATTTGATGAAATAATGAAATACAGCGATCATATAATCTTTAATTCATTCAGTCAGTGGAAGTTATATAGAGACAGGATTAAAAATTATAAAGACAAGAAGATAGAGTGTGGTATAAGAATAAATCCTGAATACTCAGAAATAGAAACTGATATATATAATCCATGTTTTAAAAATTCAAGAATGGGTGTAACTTTAGAAAATTTTGAAGAAGATGAATTGGACGGCATAGATGGACTTCATTTTCATACTATGTGTGAACAGAATTCAGATACATTGGCACGTACAATAAAAGTTGTTGATGAGAAATTTGGAAAATACATAAAGAATATGAAATGGCTGAACTTTGGAGGAGGACATCATATTACAAGAAAGGACTATAATATAGAAACGCTAATTGATTGTGTCCTTTACATGAAGAATAAATACAATGTTGATGTTTATCTTGAACCAGGTGAAGCTGTAGCATTAAACAGCGGATTTCTTGTGTGTACTGTACTTGATGTTATTAAAAATGGAATGAATATTGCAATACTAGATACATCAGCAGCATGCCATATGCCGGATGTTCTTGAAATGCCATACAGACCCAATATTATTGGGGCAGGAAATCCAGGAGAATATGAATATACTTATAGATTTGGCGGGCCTACATGCCTTGCAGGAGATATTATAGGCGATTATTCATTTAAAGAACCATTGAAAGCAGGAGATAAATTAATTTTCTGCGATATGGCAATATATTCTATGGTTAAAAATAATACATTTAATGGAATAAATCTGCCTTCCATTGCTAAATATAGCGAAGAAAATGGTTTAGAAGTAATTAAGGAATTTGGATATGAAGATTTTAAGGGAAGATTATCTTAATTAAAATATGGAGGTTCATATGAATAAGAATATAGAAACATTTATAGGATGTGATAATGATTATGAAGAATCAAAATTTGTTATTTTTGGAGCACCATTTGATTCTACAACATCTTTCAGACCTGGTACTAGATTTGCAAGCAAAGCAATGAGAAGTGAATCTTTTGGAATTGAAACATATAGTACATATCAAGACAAAGATTTGGAAGATATAAAAGTGTTTGATGGTGGAGATCTTGAATTAAGATTTGGGAGTCCTGAAAGTGCATTAAAGGATATAGAAGAATTCACAAGAAAAATATTATGTGATGATAAAATTCCATGCATGATTGGTGGAGAACACCTTGTTACTTTAGGAGCTTTCAGAGCTGCTGCAGAAAAATATCCAGATGTACATGTCATACATTTTGACGCTCATGCAGATTTGAGAGATGAATATTTAGGTCAGAAATTATCTCATGCAAGTGTTATGCATAGAGTATGGGATATAGTTGGAGATAACAGGATATATCAGTTTGGAATAAGGTCAGGCGAAAGAGATGAGATATACTGGGGCAGAGAACATGTGTTTACAAATAAATTTAATTTTAATCATCTTGAAGAGGTAGTTGAAAAATTAAAAGGAAAACCAGTATATTTTACATTAGATCTTGATGTTTTGGACCCATCAGTATTTCCTGGAACAGGTACACCAGAAGCTGGAGGAGTAACATTCATGGAGCTTTTAGACGCAATCTTAAAAATTTCAAAATTAAACATTATAGGAATGGATGTAAATGAACTTTCTCCTATATATGACCAGAGTGGTAGCTCTACAGCATTAGCATGTAAAATATTAAGAGAATTATTGCTTAGTGTAAGTAAAAACTAAATTAATATAAGTAGTCAGATACATTTATCAGGGTTTGCCATATATAAAAGCAGTGTTAGTTATGAAACTTTAACTGCAGATTGAAAACTTAGTATAAGGATATCTGACTATTTTTGATTATAAATGTAATACTTTAATACCTTGTACAATATTTTTTTATCGTGGTAAAATAAGTTTGAATGAAAATAATTACTGTAAATATTATTTTATACAAAAATGGGGGTTATTAAATGAAAGTATCTATAATTTATAGCAGCAGAACTGGCGGAACAGAAAGAGTTGCAAATTTGATTGAGGAAGGCGTAAAAAGAGTTGATGGAATAGAAGTCAAATCTATGAATTTAAGAGAAGAAAGCCAGATAGATAAAGATTTTATAAATAATTGTGATGCAATAATATTTGGAACTCCAACATATTATGCAAATATTTCTTGGGAAATGAAGAAGTGGTTTGATGAATCTAAAGAATATAATTTAGAAGGAAAGCTTGGAGCAGCATTTGCAACAGCTAATTCTATTGCAGGAGGTGCAGATATTGCTCTTCTTACAATAGTAAATCATCTTATGGTAAAAGGTATGATGGTTTATTCTGGTGGAGTAGCGTTTGGAAAGCCAAAGACTCACATAGGATATGTTCATATAAATGAAATTAGTGAAAATGAAGATGAAAACGCAAGGATATTTGGAGAAAGAATAGCTAACAAAGTTAAAAAGATATTTTAGTTTTATGATTGGAGACGATAAAATGAATGAAGTATTAAATAACATATTAACAAGAAGAAGTATACGATCATTTAAGGAAGAACAGATTAAAGATAATGAGCTTGAAGCTATATTAAAAGCAGGGATTTATGCACCAAGCGGAATGAATAAACAAAGCTGGCAGTTTACAGTTATTCAAAAGAAGGAAAAGATAGATGAACTGGCTAAAGTTGTTAGAGAAGAACTTGGAAGAGATGAAGGATATAATTTTTATGCACCTCCAACATTAATATTGTTATCAAATGACAGAGATAACACTAATGGTCTTGCAGACTGTTCATGTGCATTAGAAAATATCTTCTTAATGGCTAATTCATTGGGGATAGGTTCATGCTGGATTAATCAGTTAAAAACTATTTGTGATAGTGAAAAGGTGAGAAGTTTATTAAATGAGTTTGGAGTACCGGAAAATCATATAGTATGGGGAATGGCTTCTATAGGATATCCGGCTGAACCAGGAGTAGTACATGAAAGAAAAGAAGGAACAATAAAATATATAAGATAGAAGAAAACATTTAAGGTATTAATATAATGATAAAGTTAAACATAAATCATAGATAGAAATTATGATTATACAGTGTTTGATTTTATCATTATTTTTTTACTAAAAATTGACTATGTTTTACTAATGCAATAAACTATATATGTTATAATGTATCATTTTTAAGTAATAATATACAATATAATACTAAAATACTTATAAAATTTCTAAAATATATTGAGGAATTATTATTACGATGTATATAATAGGAGAAAATGGAGGTGGATAAAATTATGGCAACAATTAAGGAAATAGCATCAATTGCAGGTGTATCCATATCAACTGTTTCAAGAGTTCTTAATTTTGATGAAACGTTAAATGTATCGGATTCCACAAGGCAGAAAATATTAAAGATTGCAGATGAATTGGAATATACATCTTCAACAAAGAAAAAGAAAAATAAGAAGAATAATAAAACTGTGGGTATGTTATGCTGGTGTAATTATGAAGAAGAGCTGGCAGATCCATATTACCTTTCAATAAGACTTACAGTAGAAAGATTATGCAGTGAAAAATGTGTGAATTTAATAAGGCTGGATGAGAACATAGATTTAAAGTTAGTAAAAGAATTAAGTGGAATAATAGTTATAGGAAATTACTATTCTGATATGGTTGAAAAGATGGCAGATGATAATGATAATATAGTTTATGTTGATTATTCTCCAGATGAAAATAAATATGATTCTGTAATAATAGATAAGAAAAAAGCGACATTTGATATTCTTAATTATCTGTACGATCTTGGCCATAGAAGAATAGGATTAATTGGTGGAAAAGATTTAAATGAAGATTATGAAAATTTTACAATTGATGAAAGGGATATTGAATATCAGTACTTTATGAAATGCAAGGATATATATGATCCTAAATATATATATCCTGCAAAGAGGATGAACTTTAAAAATGGATATGATTTAACTAAAAGAATGCTTAAAGAAAAAGTGAGGCCTACAGCAGTTTTTGTTGAAAATGATACTATGGCTGTTGGTGCATATAAAGCAATAGCAGAGGAAGGTTTAGTTATACCAGATGATATAAGCATAGTTGGATTTAATGATCAAGCAAGTGCAAAATATATGGTTCCATCATTGACAACTGTAAAGTTGTCAACTGAATATCTTGCAAGTGCAGCAGTTGATTTATTATTAGAAAATATTGATGGAAGTAGACCATATAAGAAAAAGGTCATTATTCCAACTAAGCTTAAAATAAGAAAGAGCTGTAAATCAATATAAGTAAAAAGTTTACTAAATTTGTTTTAGTAAACTTTTTATTTTGGGAAAAAATATATAAAAAAGTACAAAAAACTTAAAAAAGTACAAAAGTCAAAAAAATAATTTTACTAAACATATAAAATTTTTTCTAATTAAAACAAAGATTATAATAACGTTTACAAACGTCTAGCTGATATAATGTAAACAAATACAAGAACTGATTACTTCAGTTTAAGAGTATGAAAACAATGATTCTGTTAGGTTGTTATGAAAAAATAGCTTAACATTTCGTAGAATTACTTGCTCTTTGAAAATTATATAAGTTTGATTAATTTATTGCATGGCAAACAAACCTGCAATAAATAGGATTTTTG
>JAEWQX010000035.1 GCA_023399035.1 Bacillota bacterium
AGATATCATTATCTGCTTTAATATAATTTTCTACAGATTAATATAAATTGTCAATTAAATCCAAAAACTCAAGTTCTAAAGATTCAATCTCACTTAATACGCTAAATATAACTCCGATCTTTTTAATTAAGAGTAACATTAATAATACTATATTTAACACTTATAACCAGATTATAAATGCTAATCATACAAATTCAATTTATTATCTACTATAGTTATCGTAAATAATAAATATAAGTTAAGAAAAAGCTGCTTCTAATATTTTAGAAACAGCTTAAAATTTTATTTTATAAATAATTTTAATAATTAATTTATTTTACTTCTATTTTATTGTAGTTTTTCTTACCTCTCTTAATAAGAGCAACACCATCTTCAAAGTCTTCTTCATTTAATGTTCTTGTAACATCAGTTACTTTTTCACCATTTAATGATAATCCGCCTTGTTCAATTAATCTTCTTACTTCTTTTTTAGATGGTAAAATTTTTGTACCTGCTATTATATCTATAAGTGTTGAACCTATTTCTTCTTTACTTATAGTAACTGTTGGTACATTTGACATATCAGCTCCACCTGCAAATAATGCATTTGCTGCTTCTTCAGCCTTTTTAGCTTCTTCTTCTCCATGTACAAGCTTTGTTATTTCAAAAGCTAATACTTTCTTAGCTGTGTTGATTTCAGCACCTTCTAAAGCACCAAGTCTTCTCACTTCATCCATTGGTAAGAATGTTAATAATGCTAAGCATTTTTCTACATCTGCATCATCAACGTTTCTCCAATATTGATAGAAGTCGTATGGTGAAGTCTTTTCTGCATCAAGCCATAAAGCTCCTCCAACTGTTTTACCCATCTTTTGTCCCTGACTATTAGTTAATAATGTACAAGTCATTGCCATAGCCTGGCCTTGAGCTTTTCTTCTTACAAGCTCAACACCTGCAATCATATTTGACCATTGATCGTCTCCACCAAGTTCCATCTTACAATTGTACTTTTGATTTAAAACGTAGAAATCATATCCCTGCATTAACATGTAGTTAAATTCTAAAAATGATAATCCCTTTTCTAATCTTTGCTTGAAGCATTCAGCAGTTAACATTCTGTTTACTGAGAAATGAACTCCAACTTCTCTTAAGAAATCTACATAGTTTAAATTTAATAACCAGTCTGCATTATTTACTAATATTGCTTTATCATCTGAGAAATCAATAAATCTAGACATTTGCTTTTTAATAGATTCAACATTATGCTGTATATCTTCTTTAGTAAGCATCTTTCTCATATCTGTCTTACCGCTTGGATCTCCAACCATAGCTGTTCCACCACCGATTAAAGCTATTGGTCTGTGTCCAGCTCTTTGCATATGAGCCATGAACATCATTGCTATAAAGTGTCCAACATGTAAGCTGTCTGCTGTTGGGTCAAAACCTATATAAAAAGTTACCTTTTCATTTTCTAATAATTTTCTTGTTTCTTCTTCATGAGTAAACTGTTTTATGTATCCTCTTTCTAACAGCTCATCTAATACGTTTGCCATTAACAAATACCTCCTTAATTTAGTTAACAGTTATAAGTTAACAATTTACAGTTAACAATTAACAGTGGACATATTACTTTTATCAATTTCAGACATAATTTATTAGAATAATTTGTGATATCTCACCGTATTCTATTATCCATTGTCAAGTATAAACTACTATAAATAGTATATCCTCAAGTAATAAATTTGGCAACATAACTTATATATACATAACTGCCTTAAACTTATTTTTCGCTCTTTCATATTTAAAACAGAATTTCTATATTTACATAAATTTAATTTTAGAATCATATATTATAAAATACATAAAATTAATGATTATTAATTTTATGTAAGCAAATTTAGTCTTCATCATTTACCTGCACTTTACTTTCTAAGCTGTCATTACAGTTCTTAGTCCTGCTGCATCCTGGAAGTATAACTTTAAAGCTATGTTCAACTCTTGAATTCACAAATTTAACCTTACCTCTGTTTTTAAAAGCATCCCTAATTCTTGTAAAACCCTTTCCATTGTTCAAAAATCTCTTTTCATCATCTATTGTTATGAGCTTTTCATAAAGCCATATATTTCTCTTATTATAATTTGTTCTTTCACCCTTTACATTTTCATCTATAAATTCTCCAGGACTCGATATTATTATATTATTATTATCTATTGTAATTTCTACTATTCTGTTCAAATCAAAATATTCCCTATATAGTACTGCATTTTTTATACTCTCTACAATTGCATATGATGGATAATCGTCTGGCATTATTTCTAAAATCTTTTTTTCAGCTTTATCAACCATATCAATTAAGTTTCCCTGAATTATATATACTTCACCATAAATATCATGAAGCTTGTTAACAATCCTTATCATATTATTAGGTATATAGATATAATTAGTATCACAGAATACAAGTAGACCTCCATATGTGCACTTAAGAACACTTCCATCTCTATCATCATAAGCTATTCCTGAACTAATCAGTAAAAATTCCCTGTTTTCATCTGTAACCGTAATTCCTTTATGTGCAAAATACTTATTTACTAAATCCATATTTAAAATATCAATATTTGTTCTTATAAGAGGGCATGTCTCTATTGTCAGACTAAGATTTTCTTCAAGCAGTGCAACTAACTCTTGTTTCCTCATCACATCTGTTGTAGAACCTCTTCTTATATAAAATGCTCCATTTTCTCTTACCTGATATGGTTTCTGTCCACCATCATAAATAGAAATCACACCTATAGTCTTATCGTTTATATCAATAAAATCAACTCTTAAGGGAATTGGAGGCTCACATCTAGATGTTATTATCTGCTGAATCTGCTCTTCCTTAAACATATCATCTTCTTTTATACCGATTATATTCTTTGTTTTATCCTGGATTCCTACTACAATATAGCCTCTCTGTCCGCTTGAATTTGCTATTGCACAGATATCCTTTGCGAGTTCCTTTTTTCCTGATTCATTGGATAAATCTAATTTCAACTTAAAATCAAGTTTAAGTCCTTCATCTCTTTTTATCAAAGATAACAATTTCTTTCTGTCCATATATATCACCCCTGAATATTTATCATTCCCTCATCAAATAATTATTCAACCAAACTCTATAATAAAAATAAAAAGCATCTTATTATTAAAATAAGCCTGCTTTATATTCTTATTGGTTTTATAGACTTAAATATATCTATATACATTATTCTCTTAAATGTTTTGTAGACAGCACTCTATTTTTACCGCTCTTTTTAGATTCATATAGTAAATCATCGGCTAATTTTATCAATTTATTTATATCCTTTTCTTCTTCAGGATAAAACGCTATTCCAAAGCTGGCTGTAACGCTTTCACAAATGCCTTCATAATTAATCCTGCTGTTTTCCAGTTCTTTACGAATAATTTCTATCTTATTTATAACACTTTCATTATTCTTATAATTAGGTATATACATTATCAATTCTTCACCGCCATATCTAGCCAGTATATCCTTATCATCTTTCCATTTTCGTATTATTCTTGCTGTATTTTTTAATATTTCATCACCAAACTGATGACCATACCTATCATTTACATTTTTAAAATCATCAATATCAGCCATAACTATAGCAAAGTTTTGTGTTTCTTTTTTTAAAACTTCCTTTTCTAAAAAATCAAAAAAATACTTTCTGTTATAAATCCCCATTAATGAATCTGTCTGAGTAATGTTTTCTAACTGTCTGTATAAAAAAGAATTTTCTATTATTATTGCAATCTGGTTAGAGATAGATTTTAAAAATACCTTTAGTTCCATAGTCATAAAGTTAAACATTTTATGCTCTACTAATATGTAACCAATAAACTTTTTCCTTAAAGCTATGGGTATACCCATTATTGAATGTATATCTTCATTACCATTTCCACTCTTCTTTATTGTATTCTCATTATTAAGTATAAATTCCTGTTCATTGCTTATATTCATAAGCTCAACAGATGTTAATTTTATATTCATATTATTTATATTGCTTGCTTTTATATTCAACTCACCATTTTCTAAAATAAAAATAGTTGAATATGTCACACCTAAAATGCCCAGTATCATATCATTTATCATACTGAATAAATTATCATCACTAAGATATGTATTTATATATTTGCTTATCTCAACTATATTTGACAACGCATCTATATTTTTTTCTAACTTTATATTCTTATTGATTAAATCCTGCATATGTTTTTCTGAAAATTGCTGGTATGTTTCATATTCTGATTTTAAAGAACTATAAAGCTGCTTATAATCTTCCATATTCCTCAACCACCCTTTAATCATAGGCCTATGATTACTAACCTAAAATAATACAAAACGCATTTATATTAAACTAGAATTTAATCTTAATAAATCGTTATAACTGCAATTTAAACAGCATAATTTCTTTAATTATATAATACTGTATTTTTTTTACTATATCAAGATTTTACCTTGCATATTTTATATATTCAAACAAATAATGTAATTATTTTAAATTACCTTATTAAGATATAATCTTTACTTTATACTACTTCGATACTATTTCCTTATAAAGTTTGTCAACATAAGCGAAGTTATCTTCTAAATTATAATTATCCTCTACAAATTTTCTTGCTGCAGTACCCATTTTTAGCCTTAATTCTTTATCCTTAACAAGCATATCAATTTTGTCTCTTAAATCTTCAACACTCGCTTTCTTAGCTACAAGACTTGTAATGCCTGGCTTTGTCGATTCCATAAGTCCTCCAACTTCAGATACTACTATAGGAGTCCCACAGCTTTCTGCTTCAACTGCTGCAACACCAAAGCTTTCACTATCTAACGTTGATGGGAATACAGCTATATCAAAATTCTGAAACTCTTTAACAACATCATCAGGATTTACAAAACCTAAGAATGTAACATCATTATATATTTTAAGATCTCTGCATAGACCTTTAAGATAATCTTCCTGACTTCCCTTTCCACCAATTCTAAGTTTAAGATTCATATCAGGATTTCTATCCTTTAACTGTGCAAAGGCTTTTACAAGATACTGTATTCCGTACTTTTCTTCTAAAGTCTTTATTGTACCTATAACAACCTCATCTTTTTCGGTTCTTCTAGGTACAAATCTATTTATATCAACCCCAAATGGAGTTACTTCTATATTCTTATTTGTATATTTCTGTGTTTCTTCTTTCATTACATTACTTGTTGAAAAAATATAATCAGCCTTTTTCAAATTATACTTTAACATCATTTTATGAACAGGAGATTTGATAGGAAAATCATAAACGTCACTTCCCCATGCAGAAATTATGTAAGGATGATAGTTAGCTAGTGCCCCTAAAAGTCCATAACTTGTAGCATAGTGTGCATGAAGTATATCTGGTTTTATTTCATTTACTAATTCTTTAACTCTCTTAATCTTCTTAATATATTGTAATTTATTTTTATCAGATGCTTTTTTCATTACATTATCAGTCACATCAAGACAATGTACATTTACACCTTCATACTCACCATTTCCAAGAGATATTACATGTATATCATATCCTTTGTTTTTAAAATAATTAAGCCATTTATGAGTATGTGCACTGTTAATGTCAGCCAGATAACAAATCTTCATATTTTGTCCTCCAAATCTTTTCTTAATATTTAATTAACATAAAATTTCTACAAACAATTCTATCACAATCTATATATTTTATCTATTGCTGCATAATTGATTTCATGAATTATCCCCTACATTTTTTACATAACTCTATTATTAAGCTCTCTTTCAATAAATTTAGAATAAAAATAAAGCTATTCAAACTTTAATTTCAAATAGCTTTACTTGGCTTCCTGAGGACCCTATTTATTAAATTTTATTTTTCTTTATTTTCATACATTGACCAAGGCTTTGTATCAAGATATTTTATAAAGTCATCTCTAAGCTCTTCTTTCTTTAAAGCAAATTCTATTGTTGCCTGTAAGAATCCAAGCTTATCTCCAACATCATATCTTTTTCCTTCAAAGTTATATGCATACATCGCTTCCTGGCTTATTAATGTCTTTAATGCATCAGTAAGCTGTATTTCTCCACCTTTGCCTGGCTTTGTATTTTCTAATATATTAAATATTTCTGGAGTTATGATGTATCTTCCTAATATAGCTATATTACTTGGTGCTTCTTCAATAGATGG
>JAEWQX010000183.1 GCA_023399035.1 Bacillota bacterium
TTATAATCACCCCAATATATTAACTCTATATTTAAGTAATAGAATATATTATTTATAGTACATATTTATTCTATATCAAGAATATTGCACAAAAACAAATATCTATCGCTAAAATATAATAAAATTATATTATTTCTTAGTATATTTATCAACATTTTTTTATGTTTAAATAAAAATATCTAATATTTAATGTAGATATTGTATTTATATTAATTGCTTAAGAATATATATTTTGATAATTCTATAAGAATTTGACCAGTTATTTTTAAGTTTTGAATTATTAATTTTATTTTTTCTTTTCCCTATAATCATAATATAATTTATGCTATAATTTTTTAGAAAAGAATTCGACAAAAATATTGTGAGGAAATAATTATGGACTTAAACAAACTACTAAATATTTCAACATATGCTGGAAAAATAATGCTTGAAAATGGTGCTGAAACATACCGTGTTGAAGAAACTATAGTCAGAATCTGCCTTGCTTTTGGTGCTGATATTGCTGAAAGCTTTGTTATTCCAACTGGAATAATGGTATCACTGACACATGGTTCAGAAACTGTTACACTGGTTAAAAGAATAAAAACCCGGGGTGTGGATTTAAATAAAATAGACTTAATAAACAGTCTTTCAAGGCAGGCTCACTCTATGACTATGGATGAGTTAAATGAAGAACTGATTAATATATCTAAATGCAATAAGTATCCAAATTTAATCGCTTATATTTCTTCCGGTATTTCAGCTGGATGTTTCTCCCTCCTATTTGGAGGAAATATGAAAGATTTCTGCACTGCATTTATAATAGGTGCATTCTTGAAACTCATGCTGAACATATGTGAAAAATTAGAGCTAAACAGCTTTTTTATTAACTGTCTTGGTGGAGCATTGTGTGCGTTATTTGCCGTAGCTGCAATGAAAATTAATATATGCTCTAATCTTGATAAGACAATTATTGGATCTATAATGATTCTTGTTCCTGGAATGCTTATAACAAATGCAATACGTGATACTATTGCAGGTGATTTTTTAGCTGGAATAACAAAAGCCTCTGAAGCATTTTTAATTGCTATCTCAATAGCAGTTGGTACAGGTTCAGTTTTAAGTACATTTATATATATACTTTAAAAATATATGATTTGATAAAATATGGAGGTAAAAATGATTATTGAAGCTTTAATATCCTTTATAGCTTGTTTTGGATTTGGAATACTTTTCAATATAAAAGGTAAGAAACTTATATTTGCTGCTTTAGGTGGTGGTTTAAGCTGGTTCTGCTATCTATTCTTCAGCAGTTTTAATATGAGTGAAACACTTTCCTTTTTTCTATCATCAATAATATTCAGCACTTACTCTGAAATATGTGCAAGATTTCTTAAAACTCCCGTTACAACAATTATAATATGTTCACTTTTCCCTCTTGTCCCTGGTGCAGGAATGTATTATACAATGTATGAAACAATTACTGGTAATGTTTCAGGTGCAATAGAATTAGGTCTTACTACACTTGCAAATGCAGGAAGCTTAGCTCTAGGTGTAATTTTTGTTTCAACTATTACAAGACAGATTACAAACCTAAAAAATATAAAAGCAAAACTTTTTGAAAAATGAAATTTTTATACTGTATAATAAAAAATCATATTTTTTAGAAAAATATATATTATAAAATCAAAGACAGTATCAAAGTTGAATAAACTTGGATACTGTCTTTGATTATTAGGTGTATGTCTAGCAATTAATGATGTGGTCTAAGCATGTTTCAGCATGTCTTAGCCTTACACTATATTATATTTAATTTATTCTGTAATATTACTAAAATCATCTTTGTTTTTTTCCATAGTATCTATTCTAGATTTTAAACCATCTAGTTCATTCTCCATATCTTTTATAGCAGTATACAGGCATTGTATCGCTTTTACATAGTCTTCACTTCTTTCATTATTTTCATTGTTATCATTAGATGATGTACTATTCTCAGATGAAGCTTCAGGACAAAGTGGATTGCTGACATTTAAATTTTCAGGGCTATAATAACGTCCTGGCCCACTCTGAAAATACTGCTGCTGTCCTGAATATGTCTCAATTGCCTGACCTACAAGCTGTATCCAGTTTCCAACAGCATTCTGTACATTAAATGGAAGATTTCCAGACATTAAATCTCCAATGATATCACCTATAACTATAAAAAGCATTGGATTTATTCTTTGAAATCCTCCTGGCATATCGTTACACCCAAATCCATTTTTATTTGTATAAAAAAAACCATAGTTATAATTACTGCTGCCATTTTCCTTTGAATTGCTTTTATCAGACTCTTCATTGCTATTACTGCTTTCAGATTCATCAGAATAAAATGTAGCGTATTTATTTAAGAACTCATTAATTTCATCAAAATTCATACTAACCTCGAATAACCTTTTTATTCATTATATTTATACAATTTAATAAATGTACCAATTTAAAATTAAAGAACAGATACTAACAATTTAATATCTGCCCTTTAATCGCTTCTTTTCAGACTATCAATTTCTCTCTTCATTTTATTAATCTGATCTTTAAGATTTTCTATTTCTTTTTCAAGGTTTCTAACTCTCTTTTTACCTCCTGATGAAAGTTTAACATCACTTTTAACTTCTCCATCCTGTACATAATCTGTCTCATGGCAAAATGAATTACTTACATTATAGTACTTAGGATTAAAATATCTTCCAGGACCTCCTTGAAAATATTGCTGCTGTGCATTATATGTCAGGATAACCTGCCCTATAAGCTGAAGCCAATTTCCAAATGAACTTTGTACATTTACAGGCAGTTTTTCTGATATGATTGCACCTATTACTTCGCCTACTAAAACAAAGAGCTGAGGATAAACATTCTGGAACCCTCCTGTCATATCTTTACATCCTATGAAACTGTCTTCATCAAAATTGCAGCTATCCCAGTCGATATTCCCTTCATCATCAAAAGAATATCCACATGCTTTCATTATATCTTCAAATGAACTGAAATCACACTTATCCATTATATCCTCTAAAATAGTTGTTTTTTTTATTATATTATGGACGATGATATAATGTTCTTTCAGAAATAATCAGACAATATTATCTCTAATTTCAGAAAGTATTTATTTTTCCAAATATTTTTCCAAATACTCTTGTGCTAAATATATTATTTCTTCATGGCATTTATTAAGTACATTTAATTCTTCACTTTTTATATTCAATATTTCCTCTGCCATCTTTTCGATAATTCCCATAAAATCTTCAAAATCATTTTCCTCTAAATCATTAAGTTTATCCCATATACTTTTAGGATAACTTCTTTCTTCATCAATACCATACATTTTATTATTTTCCTCTACTGATACTTCCTCCATAACAATAGTTATTATTTCATTTATATTAAATATTCTTGTATCTTTCATAATAATGCTCCTTTAATAAATCATATAATAGTCAATATTATAATTGCCCGCAAAAAGATTATACTACATCTGCTGAAATTAACAATTTACATTAATAATATATTTTATTTACATTATTAATAAACTAAGATAAATTATAATTGTATCTAAAAGTAAAAGGAGATGAAACACATGAAAATAGAATTTGATAAAAAACTTTTTAAATATGCAGTATATATAGGAGTTACAGTAATAGCTATATACATAGTATTTTTACTTTTATTTCATGTAAAAAGTATTTTTGCAACTGCATTTAGACTGCTTTTTTCAATTATAAACCTATTAAAGCCACTGTTGATGGCCATTGTTATAGCCTATATCCTGTATCCAGTAACAAAGATAATTGAAGACTTCCTTAAAGATAATAAAGCTTTCAAAATTGAAAACTCCAGTAAAAGAAGAATTGTTTCTGTAATTCTTTCATATATAACTGTTTTAGCTTTACTAACATCCTTAATATGGGGTATTTACTTTATGATTGGAGGCCAGCTTTCACGTAATACTACGATTTCAAATATAATATCTGATATTAATGCATACTTTGCTAATAATCCAATTTCATCATCTTCTATAAAAGAAGCCATAGACAACTTGAATTCACCAATTATAGACTCACTACAGCCTTATATCATGGATGGATTTAACACTATTCAAACTTATATACTGAAAAACTTCAGCAATATGACTTCATCAATTGTTTCCATTGGAAGCAGTATTGCAACTTTCTTTATTGCTTTTATCATAAGTTTTTATCTTCTTAAGGACTCAGAATACTTCATAGGTATCTGGAAAAAACTATATTACTTAATTTTTAGGGGAAACGCTTTAGGAAATAAACTAAATTATATTTTTAGCGTCATCCATGGAGTATTTGGTAAATTTATAAAAGGCCAGTTCCTTGAAGCTCTATCTGTGGGAATTTTATCTTCAATTGCATTAAGCATTGTAGGAATAAAATATTCTTTTGTAATAGGTGCTATTGCAGGAATTTCAAATATGATTCCTTATGTAGGACCTATAGTAGGTACAGTTCTTGCTGCAGTTATGGGACTTTTGAGCGGAAGCCCTATAAAAATATTATATGCAATAATAGCAATGCTCATAGTTCAGCAGATTGACAACCACTTCCTTGCACCTCAGATTGTTGGAAACAGTGTAGGACTTCATCCTGTTTTCACAATGATGGCAATACTTATTGGTGGTAATATTGGCGGACTTATAGGCATGCTTATAGCAGTTCCGCTTGCAGCTTCATTTAAACTATTATTTACTACCTGGTACCATAATAACATTGAAAATTCACATTAATTCCTTTCTTAATTTTTATAATTTTTAATAATACCTCTCTCCTTTTATGAATAGATATTAATAAGGCTCTTAACATATTTTTTATATTTCTATCATTCATATCAATTTTAAAGGAGAGATTGTTATTAGAGTGCCTGTTAACAGAATAAATAATGTTGTAATTAAACCAGTGAATTGGTTAAAACCATCACGATCTATAAGAACTGTTCCTGATTTTACCGACTATATGTACAAAATTGAACAAAATATAAAGAATGAAATGATAGCAGATAGTAATAAATCTGATAGAAATATAGTATCAAAATCCTGCAATAACAATGATATAATTTCTAAAGCATCATCAGATAAAGAAGGTATAGGATCTGAAAAATCTTTTGAACCTCTGACTTTATCCTGTAACTTAAATAAATCGGTTCGGATATTAAAGGATAAATCAAATACTACTACGGAAAAGATGTATTATAATGATTCATATAAAATAGGTTCAAGTGAATCAACACAATCTGTTTCTTATATAAAAGAGACTAAACAACTCTCTTTAAAGGAAGCTGAAGAAAATTTAAAGGAATGCAGCAAATCAATAATTGATTTTGCATCACCTGCTGTACTTTTAAATGCATCATACCTATTATCAGTTACTGCTGTTATTTCATTATTAAATCCTAAATTAGATAATGATTAAGTTCTTTAACTTATTTTAAAATACAAATGATCACTTAAAATAAAAATAATAACACAATATATAAAGGAGTACAGACATAAAGTTCTGCACCCCTTTATAAATTTAATAATTAAATTCTTGAACCATTTTTATAATAGGCATACCTGTCTTAGGTGATATGTATTCTTCTCCTCTTGTTTCAAATCCCAATCTTTTATAAAACTCAATTGCATATACTCTGGCATCAAGCGTTATATATCCTACTTTCATTTCCTTTGCCTTTTCTATTAATCGTGTCATTATTCCAACACCTATTTTCATGCCTCTATATTCATGATCCACTACTACTTGAGTAATTTCTCCCATTGAATCATGAACAAATAAACGTGCATGACCTATTACTTTATCATCTATATAAGCTACAATCCTAAGACTTTTATCTTCAAATTCATCAAAAATAGTTTCTTTCGCTCTATTTGATGTTTCATAAAATTCCCTATATCTTAAATCTATTGCTGAATCATATAATTTTGATTCTTTATCAATAAACTTGTATTCTACTATCTTATGTAATTCTTCCATTAACGTATTTTTCCTCCTGAATTTTAAAAATAAAATTTTAAGTACTTCTATCATTCAACTTCATTATTTCTTCAATATGCTCTTTTGATATTTCTCTATATTCTCCAGTATTCAATTTATCAAGATAAACATTCATAATTCTTATGCGTTTTAAAGAAATAACCTTGTATCCTAAAACACTGCACATTTTTCTTATTTGTCTATTCAAACCTTGGGTAAGTATAATTTTAAACGTACTGCCATCTATTCTCTCAACATAGCATGGTCTTGTTTTAATAATATTCTTCTTGTACTCTCCACTATTAACTTCATAAAGCATTACAGTCTGTTCCTCTCCATCTTTAACTATAATGCCTTCTGTATCTGAAATTCTCTTCACACCACTTCCACCTTTAGCTGAAATTTCAACTCCTTCGGCCATAGCTTCTAAAAAACTATCATCATAGTCTTTATCAACTTTAACTATATATTCTTTTTCATGCATATTTTCACATTCAAGAATCAAGTTTGAAAATTCTCCATCATTAGTTAAAATGATAAGACCTTCTGAATCTTTATCCAGTCTTCCTACTGGGAATACATATTGTGGATAATTTAAATATTCTCCTATGTTATGTTCAGCACTTTTCTCTAAAGTACATGTAATACCTTTAGGCTTATTGAATGCAAGATAAACTTTCTGCATTTTCTTTACAAGCTCACCATCAAATAAAATTTCATCCTCTTCAGTAACCCATTGACCTTGAATACAATATTCTCCATTCACCTTGATTCTTTTTTCTTCTATTAGCCTGCATGTTTCTTTTCTTGAGCATATTCCAAGATTACTAAAAAGTTTATTTATTCGCATTTCAATATAACCTTTCATTAGTTTTATGATTTTAAATTTATTACCTATATAATTGAGATTACTATTATAATACATACTAAACTAAACAATACTGTTTGAAATCAAACAGTATTGTTTTTCTTTAATTCCATTATTATTTTATACTAAAATTTCAACTAAAATTCAATATGATTTTTAAAAAATTCTAAAATTATTTACATGTTGTGGTATATTTTCATTATTTTTCCTTATTAGTCGAATATAATACTTTTTTCAATTAATAAATATGATGTACATACAGTGCCTATTATTTATGAATCAGCAACTGCTGACTAGTTCTTTTTTATCCATATTGAATAAGAACCATCCTTAACAGAAAATTCCCCATATCCATTCTTATCTATGACTACCTCTTCTTCACTCTGCCCTGTAAGGTCTATCCACACTTCACCTTTATGATTAATACCTGCATACATTTTCTTTTTACCTCCAAGTGCTACAGTTATTAATGATGCAAGACCTGAATCTGTATGTTCGTCATCACCTTCTCTTGTCCATCCTATAACCGACCTGTCATCTAAATAATCATGCTGTATCCCATAAGCATATCTTTTTCTTGCATAAAGTATTATATCTAAAGTATCTTTTATTCCATTATAATTCTTATCAGGAATTCCATAATAATCACCATAAAAGACACATGGATAACCTTCTTCCCTCGTAAGGATAAAAGTATATGCCAGTGGTTTAAACCACGGCCTTACCCATGATTCTAATGATTGCCCAAGTTGAGTGTCATGGTTATCTACAAATGTAACTGTGTAATGTGGATCAGTCTGAAGCAAAGTATTATCCTTTATCCTGCTCATATCAAAATTTCCCCATGAGTTGCTTGCAGAGTAAAAATTATAATGAAGTGGTGCATCAAACAGACTCATTGAATGTTCGCATCTCTCAAGGTAATACTTCATTCTTCCAACATCCCATGTCCAGTATTCTCCAACGGCAAATAAATCCTTGCTACTGTTTTCTCTCATTTCCTTTAGCCAGTCCTTAAAAAAGTCAAAGCGTATATGCTTTATTGCATCAAGCCTGAAACCATCAACATGTGTCTCTTTCATATACCACTTTCCCCATCTCTTAAGTTCTTCAATAACATAGGGACTGTCCATATCCAAGTCTGCAAACATGAGGAAATCATAGTTTCCTTTTTCTTGATCAACATCCTTCTCCCATTCCTTGCCTTTAAATTTAAATATTCCAGACTGCTTGGAAATTTCATCATAATCAACACCATCAAAATCATTTGCTGTCCACTTATATGCTGAATATTTATCCTTTCTTCCTGGAAAAGAAAATAAAGTATGAGCTTCTATCTGTTTTTCTTCTCCCACAAAAACATTCCTATTATTTTCATCAACCTGACGTGCCTCAACAACTTCAGTACCATCTGCTCCTGCTTTATGATTAAACACAACATCTCCATATATTTCTATTCCATTTTTATGAGCTTCCTTTATACCTTCAATATATTCATCTTTTGTTCCATATTTTGTCCTTATTGTTCCTTTCTGATAAAATTCTCCCAAGTCATATAGATCATATGCAGAATATCCAGCATCATTGATACCATTATGAGCTTTATATGCTGGAGGAAGCCATAAGGCTGTTATCCCCATATCCTTTAAATGAGCAGATTCATCCTTAACCTTCTTCCACAATGAACCATCATTAGGATAATACCATTCAAAGAACTGCATCATGGTTTTGTTTTCATGACTTAATGATTCATGTCTATCAGATTTATTTTTAAGATTTGATATTTCATATTCTAGCTTTTTGTTATTTTTAAGATTTTCAACTCCAAGCTTGAATACATCATCTATATCTAAAATACTGCTTTTTTCAGGTAAAGCAAGATCTTCGTTTTCGCTTTGTCCACTTTCAAGCTGATTCACATAAGAATCCTGTTTTTCATCTTTCCCATATTCATTTATATATTTATCAATATGCCTTTCAACATACCTTTTTATAATTCTATCTACATGTTTATAAAATGCACTTTTATTAAATGCTTCTTCTTTTTTATAATTACTACTGCTATCTTTTATAATGCTTATATTATTAATTTCTTCATCAAGAGATCCTATTTCATAATCTATCTGTCTCAGTTTATTGTCAACACTATTATTAGACTTTTTCAGACTATACATCTGTTTTTCTATTTCAATAAATCTTTTTCTTATTCTTAAATAGAGATAAATCAATAGTACAAAGAATGTCAGAATGCTTATAATCATAAAAATTATCAATTTATACACCTCTTATACACAAACCTATAAAAAACTATATGTTAATATAGTTTTTAACATATTTTTATATTACTAACTTAATTATACCATATTTTACTTTTTATTCATAATGATTTAATAGAACAAAATAAATCTATAAAACATTGCATGGTTCATGTAAATCCATACAGCTCAGAAAGTATTAAATAAATTAAATTCATTCTGATAAGATAAAAATAAAGTATCTGAATCACAATTATATATAATTCAGATACTTTATTTTTTAATTCCTGCTTATGATATATATCATATATCCTGCATATAATGCAACAAGCAGACATCCTTCAATTTTTGTAAGCTTCTTTTCTTTATTTTTATTAAAGAAAATCAATATATAAAGAAGTATTGTTACTGCTATAAGGAAACTAAAATCTATTATAAGACCATATTCTACAATTATAGGACTTATTACAGATGATGTTCCTAATATAAGCAGTATGTTAAATATGTTGGAACCCAGTACATTCCCAAGAGCTATTTCATTTTCACCTTTAATTGCTGCTACTACTGACGTTACAAGCTCTGGAAGCGATGTCCCCATTGCAACTATTGTAAGACCTACAAGTTTTTCACTCATTCCCAGTGAGGATGCTATATTGCTCGCACTGTCAACTACAAGCTGACCTCCAATCACTATACCTGCTGCTCCTATTACTATCAACAGTAATTTTACAAACACATTAATATTCATTTCTTCTTCGCTCGGCTCAGGCATATTTGTCTTTTTTGCTTTTATAACAAGCATAATCATATATGCCAGACATAATATTATAAGCACTGCTCCATCAAATCTTGATATTACATTTGCACTCTTCCCAAATATACTATCAAAAGTTAGTATGAACAATAAAATCGTTACAATTGTATTTACAAGAAAATCAGTCTTTACCTTTTCCTTATGTATGATTATTGGAAGTACAATGGTTGTAACTCCTAAAACCATTAGTGTATTAAACATATTTGAACCAATAACATTTCCTATTGCAATGTTATTACTTCCCTTTAATGCTGAGATGAGGCTTACTGCAAGTTCTGGTGCACTTGTTCCTATTGATACGATTGTAAGACCTACTATAACAGGCGGAATTCCAATCTTTTTAGCAAGCGAAGATGCACCATCTACAAAAACATCTGCACCTTTTATCAATAGCCCAAATCCTATTAATAATATAATGTAATTCATAAATTTATCTCCTCTATTTTTCTTTCGTTCTGTTAAGTTATATGAACATTGCTCTTCTCAATCTAAGTGAATATAATAAGTTTAACTAGAACTAAATATCCCCCCCTTTGAAAGGAGAAGAACAATGAACAAAACAAAAGTAAAATGTCCTCGCTGTCACTCTGACCAACTATATAAGTTTGGTTTAGATAAGCAGGTTAATCAAAAATATCAATGTAAGAAATGC
>JAEWQX010000218.1 GCA_023399035.1 Bacillota bacterium
CCCTTCCATTATGTGCATCGCATTTGCTGCTGGAGTTACTGCAAAGATTAGAGCAAATAATACTGCAGTTTTGATAAGTTTGTTTTCATTTTTCATTTTTATTCTCCTTTCAAAATAAAAAAGATCCTTCATCTAATGATTCCCACACATTAGAAAAGCATCTTAACTAAATCTTTATATATCAGAGCATGTATAATTTCTTAATTTAATACATCATAAATAATCAATTCATATAAATAATTCTCATCACAATGAACGACATCACAAATATAATATAAATTTATATTTAATGATAGATCTTATTAATAATGTATTAATATAAAAATTTTTATAATCCTCCGTATAAAAAAGATCCAAGCTGCATACAGTCATCGCTCGTAACTATACACATTCGCTTATAAAAGGCAGGTATTCTGACTCAGGCATCATCATCATATCTTGTCTTCCCAGAAACTCCAGTGACAAATCATTAAGATATGACTCTTCCAATACAGCGGCGGGACCGTAAGGGACTCTCACCCTTTTCCCTATTATCCTGCGGAGAAATCACAGGCACCTTTTATAAATATATTTTTTGTAATTCATAATATTACCATTATGAATCTTTTATATTTTATAACTAAATCATTATATTTGTCAATAATATAGCTTAAAATACACTTTTATCGAACATTGTCTTAAATTCATCAATATTTTTAGGATATGAAATCTCATCGCCCTTTAGCACATTTGATTTTAATAATGTTTCATATACATCAAGCATTACAGGCCTTTTTAAGTTTGCATTTTTCAATATTTCTTCACTACTGAATATTTCTAGAGGTGTTCCATCTCCAATAATCATTCCATCAGAAAATACAACGATTCTGTCAGCCCATCTGTATGCAAAATCTACATCATGAGTTGAAATGATCATCGTCTTATTTTCACTGCTCAGCTTATTCAGAACTTCTTCCAGCATTTCTGCATTTAATGGATCAAGGGATGCCGTAGGTTCATCAAATATTATAACTTCGCTTTTCATTGCAATGATATCAGCAATGCTCACCCTCTTTTTTTCACCACCACTGAGATAATGAGGTGGCCTGTGTTTAAATTCTGATATATTCATGTATCTCAGTGCTTCATCAACTCTCTTTATAACCTCATCTTTAGGAAGCTTTAAATTCATTGGTCCAAAAGATACCTCTGCAAGAACAGTTGATGCAATGATCTGGTTATCGGCATCCTGAAATACTATTCCTACATTTTTTCTGAGTTCATTTAAATCCTTTTTTGTTATAATTTTTCCCTTATATATTATTTCACCACTTTTAGGCTTTAGAACTCCATTAATATTCAAAAAGAAAGTAGATTTCCCAGCACCATTTGAACCGAGTACTGCCATTTTTTCACCTTTATATATGTCAATATTAATGTTGTTAAGGGTGTCTTTTTCATTTGTATATGAATAATATAATCCTTTTATCTGTAAAATGGTTTCTTTTATTTTATCCTTCATTTAATCCTCCTATGCTGTAATATACCATATCAGTATGAGCATAATAATATATATGCAGGCATATATGACGTGAGATTTTTTCACTTTCTTTTCTTGTTCAAGGAAAAGCATTTCCCCATCATAGCATCGCGATTCTATTGCATCATAGTAAGCATTTGCTTTTTTCAGTGATACTATGAGAAGGTTAGATGCCATACTTCCAAATGAATAACATGATCTTCTGAAATCAACATATCCAAGCCTTGACTGTGCAGAATTCTTCATTTTGCATTGTACATCCATAAGTATGAAGATAAACCTATATATCATATTCATTAATTCAACTATTATCTTTGGTACCTTCAAACTTCTAAGGACTGATATTATTTCACTTGTGTTTGTAGACAGTGTCATCATGTACAATGCACTTACTGCACCCAAAGCTTTCATTATAATTTTAATTGTCTTCATTATGCTTTCATCTGAGGTATATAAGTAAAATATGAATAGATTTAAATTATACTGTCCTAAAGGCTTGAATGATATTCCAACAGCAATAGCTATGCTTCCAAGAATCATAAAGACTATAGGAATATTCAAAAGTGAAATATATTCATGAAGCTTAAGTCCTCCTCTGCATATTGTAATAAGTCCCATAGTGATTATAATTATTGATGATACATAGATATTATCAGCAGCTATGCATATGAATAATATTATTAACGTAAAGATTACTTTAAATTTAGGATTTATATTTCTCAGCTTTGACTTATATGCATAAATATCAATTAAATATATTCCATCATGATTATGAGAAATACTATGATTGTGCTTTATTGAATGAATCCTTTTAAAAAGCTTATTTATGAATTTTTTTTTATTTTCATGGTGATCCATCTTTAAAAACTTCACCTCCTTTACTGTCCACCTTATCAGATATTAAAAGTATAGAATTCCTTATAATAGATGTCAATTTATTTTCAGGCTATATGGTATATATGAATAATATGTGGTTCAAAGGAGAATATGATTATATATCCTTTCTATCTTCATTATATTTGTCCTCCATTAATAATTTTTATCATAAAAAATTGGTTGTGTCACACTTTTTAGGTAATAGTTAAAAATGAATAATTAAGAGTTTAGGGTAAACACCACAGTTTTTCTTTAATTATAATTATCCAAACAGTTTTGCTGCTTTTCCCTTAACTCTTAGCTCTTACTTTGTAGTTCTTAATCATATAAATCCATTGATATGACTAGGTTTTAAATTTCAAAAAATTTTACTTTCCTGGACATTAAAAAGGATACAGAATTACTGCATCCTTTTAATTTTAATTAAAATATATAATATATGTTGTAATAAAATATTGTCTGTCAAATATAATAAAATACCTTATAACAGCTATTAAAAATCAATTTTTTATATATTGATTTTTATCTCATTGTTTTTAATATATATCAGACATTTCTACTTCCACTTCATATTTTACATAAGTTTTATCCTCAAGTCTGCGACACATTTCATCCTTGTATCCATTTTCTAATTTATGTAGCTTGACTACTACCCTTGTACCAATTTCTTTCCTGCTTTCAATATCAATAGAACCGTTGTGGATATCTACTATCTTCTTGACAATATTTAAACCAAGTCCACAGCCTTCAGTATTCCTAGAATATGATTTATCTACCCTTTCAAACCTTCTGAATATTTCCTTTAAATGATATTGATCTATTCCAATTCCGTCATCTTCAACAGATATCTGTATGAATTCTCCTATATCCTTGACTTCAACGTTAATATGCCCATTATTCCTGCCGTATTTTATGGCATTTGATAAAAGGTTTAATATAAGCCTGTCATATAGCTGTTTATCTATCAAGGAATAAAGCTCTTCATCTGAAGTGTCAAATATTAAGCTTATCTTTTTGCTCTCTGCAAATTCTACAACACACATTGTAAGATATTCTGTAATTTCAACAATGTTTTCACAAATAAATTCTCCATTTACATTCTTCTTATCAAATCTAGTAGTATCTATAAAATTATTTATAAGTCGTATAAGCCTGTTACAGTTCTGCTTTATTATGTTATTGTATTTTGCAATTTCATTTAGGGTTCCATTTTCCTTTAAGAGTTTCTGAGTCTGTACTGCAGAATATATTACATTTACAGGAGTCTTAAATTCGTGAGAAATATTAGTAAGTATTTCATTCTTTATTTCATCCTGCTTTGTCTTTTTTATATAATTATTATAAATGATATCTTTATCCTTAATTGTTTTCTTTAATTCTAAAGCAGTGGCTTCAAGTTCATTTGACTTTTTCATAAAATCCATATACATGCGTTTATTTTGATCCTTAATGATTCCAGAAATCACTATTCTTATTATGCAGTAGCTTGAGGAAACTCTTAAAATATACGGTAGTATCATAAAATCAATTGGTACCTTTAGGTGAAGAAGTATATTCAGTACTATGCTGGCTATTCCAATACATACAAAGATATTTAAATATATATATGTTTTTCCATCAATGTTATTTTTATTATTTTTTATTAGCTTTATTATATATAATTTTAAATTTATTCCAATAAGGTATAATGCCAAAATGATAAGTTTAACGTATGGGTTATGAATAACATTAGATGATAAATAAGTTGATCCTGAAGCTATTAAGATAGTAATTATTGTTACTACTAAGGTTATACTGAAAAATTTGCTATAATTATTATTATTTTTATAATTCCAAAAGCAATAAATCATGAAATATGTTTCAATTATGTATGAAAAAATCTGCATTATAAGACAGCTCGTCTTAAAACTTTCATAGATATATGATTTCTGAAGAAAGCATATATACGAAAATGATGATAATCCTATTGCAAAAAAACAACTTGAAAGATATATATATATATTATTAGTATATTTATAATGAAATTTATATATAATATGGCTTAATATATATATACTAAATGAAAAGATTATCATCATATCTACTAAATTCACTACCTCGAATACATTATATCCTTTTCGCAAGGCAAATGAATACATTATGCTAAATATAATTATTGTCCCTATAACTTTAAAATCATCAATAATATTCCTCATATAACGCCTCTTGTTTTTTAATATTCTTATTATATGGTATCACTTTTTTATGAAATATCATATAATTTTCTTGAAAATTATTGTATAAATTACTTTTTATCCATATTGTATATATTTTTTTATGATAATTTTCAAATTTAATGTATAAAAATTTTGTATTATAAATTATATTAAAACTTTTACTATAATTGTAGGATTAATTTATAGCATTATAAAGTACATGGGAAAAATATTTATTTTTTTGACATAGTAGTATAAAATAAAAATCTCATGCCATCCATATGACATGAGATTTTTCTATATATATTATAAAATTTTTCTATCCACACAACTGAAGCTGCTTCTATTCAACAGTATAATCTGCATGTATCTGTCCTTCAATAAGCTCCCCTGTCTTAAATTCCTTATTTTTTATCTTCTTAATGACACTCTGAGGGAGTTCAATATATGAAAGAACAAATTCGTAATTCTTTTTTATATATTCATAGTTCTTTACAATAAGTTTGTGCTGCTTTAATTCATCAAGGGCCTTTATTATTCTGTCTCTCTTTTTATAGATACTTTTTGTAGACATTAAAATTGCATCTGTAAATCTCTGAATTGCAATTACATCCTTAAAATCTTCTCTTTCAAGTACACTTTTCAACCTTCTATTTTGAAGCCAGATTGCAATCTGCTGTGCATCATTACTTAAAAGATCAAATACATCCTTATTGAAGTTGAATGAACTGTCCATTATTATAAGTGTTCTTAAAAACCCTCCAAGGAATACTTGAGCAAATTTTCTTCCATCTCGTTCGCTTATGGATACTTCAAAAAGCGTTCCCTTTATTTCACGCCCTTCATAATTTTCAGATTCAAGGCGGATACTTCCAATCTTTAATAAGCTGTTTATAACAGCATCAGTATTTTTCTTGCTGTCACTCAGGCCAAGCTCAGCAACAAGGTCTCCAATATACTTATCTACACTTTTATCTGCTACTATATTATAAAAATGTGTGTAGTAATGAGAGATAATCTTTGTATCAAGACTGTTTAACTGTTTTATTGCTTTTAAAAGAGCTATCTGAGTGATTATGTCAAGTGAATCCTTGCCTTCTTCTATTCTAAGATATACCTGCTTTTCAAGCTTCATCAACAGTTTCTGCTGGTTTTCCTTATCTACAATAAGTCTGTCAATTGTACCTTCAAGTGATAAGTTTTCATCAAGAAATTCCTTTTCCTCATCTTCAAGATAATCCTTCTTGTTTGTAGTATCAATTGATAAATTACTCAAAACACTAGGTATTGTAATTACGCTCTTAGCATTGTTTGTAAGAAAATCATAATATAATTTTAAAATATCACTTCTAAATGCAAGTGTTATCGATCTCTTCTGGAATGTTCCAAGATACTTGTAACTTGATAAAAGTGCATTTTCATTATCTCTCCATGAATACAATTCATTAAACAGCTTTTCTTTATATTCATCTATAGTGTTGACACCATAAATCATTGTAAATTTCTCTGGCTCATATACCCCTTCTTCAACTCTCTTGTAGAAGTGTTCAGCATATTCTAAATCTTCAATAAGGCTGTTGTTGCTGCCTTTTATATATTTATTCAGCCATCTTGTCTTAGTTCTTTTTATAGAATTAGTAAGGTTCTTATATATTACTTCCCTCTTACCTGTATCTTTTAAGTTTGCAATATCATTATCCAAAGTATCATAAAAATCAGTAAACTTCTCTCTTTTTACAAGCATTTCATAAGCATTTTTAAAAAGCTTTATCATATCTTCTTTAAATAATCTATCGTCTTTATCCATGTTTCTCAAATATCCACCTCACTCTGCACTAATTATATCATAAGTCATATTCTGATATTTGTATATATGTAAGTTTTAATACTCCCTATATGCAGTATTTAGATTTAACATACCAGGTTTCATGATCAGTCCTTATATGAAATAAATTATAACCATTTTTCAGATTCTGTTTAAAATTTATAATTTTAATATATAAATATATAACATTTTAATCTTCACATAAAAACCCT
The DNA here is from genome assembly GCA_023399035.1 of Bacillota bacterium. Taxonomy (GTDB): domain Bacteria; phylum Bacillota; class Clostridia; order Clostridiales; family Clostridiaceae; genus Clostridium. Next base: position 6,628 of record JAEWQX010000218.1, read on the forward strand.
TAGACTTAGAATAACTTACTTTTATATGTAATATTAATTTCAATAATTGTATCATGACTTTTTATATATGTTAATAAATATCTTTGTTACATCTCAACTATTTTTTATAGATTACTATATTTCTTTATTACACATACCTGCTTTTTCTATATAAATATTTGTTATTAGAAATACCGTAAAGATTTCATCCTTCAACTGCTAACTATCACCTAGTTAACTCTCAACTAACCTCACTTCTGTTACTTATTTATTCTTAGCATATTAATACGTAGCTGCTTTTTATATGTATATGTATTCTTTAGAAATCTCATAGAGATTTCATCCTCTAACTGCTAACTGTTAACTATTTATAAGTGTATTTTTCCCCTTGCGATTTCACATTGCTATGTATTAATCCTCTATAAACATGATTATTACAGGAATTTTTACATGAAACCATCATTTTCGTGACCGGTATTACCGTTCGCGAGGGTAAAGTTACTTAAATCACCGTTCGCAAGGGAAATTTTTTATGTGTTTTTTTATATTTTCTGCATTCACATTTAAAATTTTAATAAATTACGCTTTCAATTTAGAATTATCATTTAATTCTTCTCTAAAATTAATGTTTTCGCCTTAAAAATATAAAAAAATTAAAAAAATTTTTCTTTTTTTTAGTTCATAATTTGAACTTATTTTTGAGTTCGTGACCAAATCCCACCGTTCGCGAGGGTAAAAATTAAAATTTCTATGATTTTTACCCTGATTTTTATGAAAAAATGCTTTTCGTGACCGGTATTACCGTTCGCGAGGGTAAAAAATTTATGAATTTTAATAATCCCCTAATCCATAAACTGTAAAAAAACGCTAGAAACAAGTGACTGATTGACTTTCAGCGTAAATTACCAAAATCACTGTTCGCAAGGGTAAAATGCCTATAAACGTGATAACTTCGTTCGTAAGTTACCAAAATCACCGTTCGCGAGGGTAAAAAAAGGCCTTTTGCAATAATTTTTGTTTTCGTATAAACTAATCATAGAATTCTATAAGTATAGATATAAAGC
>JAEWQX010000155.1 GCA_023399035.1 Bacillota bacterium
CTCTTTTCCAATGCCTTTTGACTGCATGTCTGCTCTCACGAATATTCCTGCAATATATCCATCCATAACTCCAGCAAACCCTTCAATACATCCATTATCTTCATATACATAAACATCTGCCTTAGGAATCATACCCTTTACCATTTCAAAGTTATCCTTCCAGTACTCTTCATCTATAAAATCATGTGCCTTAATATTTCCTTTCAGCCATATATCCATTACAAAATCTATATCTTCAATTTTAAACTTTCTTATCATATTTACTCCTCATTTTCTTAAACATCTCAAGCATTTTATATAATCATCCCAACGATCTTTAGATTCAGAACTGTTATATTTCCATATATTCATTGTTGCAATGCCTTATCACCTTTAATAAATCTTCATACCCAAGGGAAACAGTTGCAGTATTTACATTTGGATGTACAAGGATTTTCTCACCTTTCAATTCTTTATCTAATATTACAGTTACCTTTGAATCATCATTTAATATGCCTAAAGGTGTGACGCTTCCCCTCTTAAGCTTCAAGCACTCAAACAATTCATCTTCAGAAGCAAAACTGAGCCTTCCACATTGAAGAATTTCAGAAAGACTTTTTAAATCTGCCTTTTTGTCTTCTCTAAGCACATACAAGTAGTATTTATGGCTTTTGCTTTTCAAAAAGAGATTCTTGCATCCAATCCCATAAATATTGCTTTTAATTTTCTGAGCTTCTTCTACTGTATATACAGGCTTGTGTTCAATTTTTTTATAATTTATATTTAATCTCTCCAACATTTCATAAACTTCATTCATCTGCATCACCATTTCACTGTATTTTAAGAATAATTGTAATAAATATTATTTTTCATGTCTATAATCATATTAACAAATAATTATATTAATTTACATATATCTATAATCTTAAAACTACTATTTTAATATTTTTACCACATTATTTTGTAATAATAATATTAATATGAATAAAGCCCTGCCAAAACACAATATTATTTATATAATTGATTTAACTTGTTTGTGTTCTACTGGTAGACTCAAAACTATAAACATTGCAATTTAAAATAGTTTTTATTCCCTATATTTTCATTTAATGGTATCATTATTAAAAGAAATATTTTTTGTTGGAGATAAGAATTAATGAAGTTTATAAACTTTCTTCAGGTCACTGTTATTAAACTTGAACCAGTCATTAAAATAACGCTAATTTTTATAATCTTAATATTACTTTTGGGATTATTTAGCATAAAAGAAAAAATTGTTCCTTATACTGTAGTCTCCAGTAAAATAAGATGCAGCATTAAGCTTGTACTTATAACTGACCTGCATTCATGCTGGTATGGAGAAAATATGAGCACTCTTCTTGAAGAAATAAAAAGTGAAAATCCTGATGCTGTGCTTATGGGTGGTGATATCTATAATGATGAAAAATCTGAAAGCAGCAATACAGAAATCTTTTTAAAACAGATAAGCTGCATGTATAAATGCTATTTTGTAACAGGAAATCACGATTCAGGTACAAATAAGTTTACAAATGTAAAAGATGTGAAAAAGGAAATTAAAGACTATGGCATAACTCTTCTTGATGGATGCTATGATACAATTGAGATACATGGACAGCAAATAAATATATGTGGAGTTGATGACCCAAACATTGCCTCAAAATCTTTTTACAAGCAGCTTGATAATGCTGCCAAAGCCTGTAATAACGGTAATTACAGCATACTCCTTTCACACAGGCCTGAACTTATAAAGAAATATCTCAAATATAATTTTGATTTAATTTTATCTGGACACGCACATGGCGGACAGTGGCGTATTCCAAAACTCCTTAATGGGCTTCTGGCTCCTCATCAGGGACTTTTCCCAAAGTATGCTGGAGGCCGATATGATTTTGGAAAAACATGCTTCATTGTAAGCCGCGGACTTGCAAGGGAATCAACACCTGTTCCAAGGATTTTCAATAATCCTGAAGTAGTTATAATAAATATAGAACCCAAAAACAATAGATAAAAATTAAACTTCAGATTCAATAAAAAGGCTTCTTACAAAAGCAGCACTTTTTATTATCTGCTCATGTATGAGTCCTCCTATATTGTTCTGAAGTTTAAATTTATATCCTCCGATGCACAATTAAATCAAATACTTCAATTCTATTTCAAGGAATGAAGCGTATGCATAAATATATCAATTATCTTATATCATAGCTATCTATGCAAAAGATGATCATTTCCTTTTAGCACATCCCTGTAAATAATTTTAAGCCTTGGATTTTCTGAGCTTGTCTTTATCTGAGCTACCTTATCAGCTTTATAAAGCCCTTTGGCACGTTCATTTTTAATTTCCCTCAATCCAAATGGCTGTCCAGCGCCTCCAATGCACCCTCCTTTGCATGCCATAACTTCCACAAAATCAAAGTGCTGCTCTCCCCTTTCAATAATTTGTATAAGCTTTTCTGCATTGGCAAGTCCATTTACTACACCTATTCTAAGTGATAGTCCATTTAATTCAACTTCACATACCTTTACACCTTCCATACCTCTTATTCCTATGAACTGCAGTTCCTTCAATGCCTTTGGGCTCTTATCCTCTGCAATTGTTCGTATTACTGATTCTGTCACGCCTCCAGTCACTCCAAATATGACTCCTCCCCCTGAATATAATGAAAATGGCGTATCTGAATATTCTCCTTCAACTTCATCAAACCTTATTCCACTTTCATTTATCATGTCACAAAGTTCGCTTGTTGTCAGAACATAATCAACATCCTTTACTCCGTTTCTTATGAATTCCTCTCTGTCTGCTTCAGCTTTTTTAGCAGTGCATGGCATTACTGCAACAGAAATCGTTTCTTTTCCTTCATCTAAATCCTTTTTCTTAAAGTATTCCTTTATTACAACACCAAACATCTCCATTGGAGACTTGCATGTTGATATATAAGGCAAAAGTTCTGGATGTTTATTTTCAGCATATTTAAACCATGCAGGACAGCATGACGTAAACAATGGATAAATTATTTTATTGTCATTATTTTCTGATTCATCAGTGCTGCAGTACAAGTCACTGTCAGCTTTTAATTTCTTTAGGAATTCTTTTGATTCCTCAAATGTAGTTATATCTGCACCTAATGATGTATCATATATTTCATCAACTCCAAGCCTTCTCATTACTGCAACTATTTTATCCATGACATTTTCACCAGAGTTAATACCAAATTCCTCTCCAACTGCCACTCTCACTGATGGAGCAATCTGCATTACAACTCTCTTTTTAGGATCATATATTGCATCCCATACTTCCTTTGTACAGCTTTTAATTACAATTGCTCCTGTAGGGCATACTGCTGAGCACTGTCCACAGCTTACACAATTTGTTTCCGCAAGGCACTTTCCAAAAGCAGGGCTTACAATCATGTTTGAACCCCTGAATGCAAAATCAATAGCACCTACATTCTGGACTTCATTGCACATTCTCACACAATCTCCACATAATATACATTTGCCTGGGTCTATTACTATTGCCTTTGATGACCTGTCTATAGGAGGATTTTTCCTTGTATTCTTAAATCTTATCTTATCCACGCCAAATCTCATTGCCAGTTCCTGAAGCCTGCATTTCCCATTCTTTCTGCATACTGTACAGTCTCTGCAGTGGGATGCCAATATAAGTTCAAGTATCATTTTCCTGTGCTGATGAAGCTTTGGAGTATTAGTCTTAATTATCATCTTGTCCTTAGGAGGTGTTGAACAGGATGCAATTATCCTTCCTCTTTCATCCTCCACAACGCACATCCTGCATGCACCATAAATAGAAAGCTCTGAATAATAGCAGAAGGTAGGAAGGTCTATTCCTGCTTTTCTCACCACATCAAGGATATTTTTTTCTTCATCAAATTCAACCCTGTTTCCATCAATAATCATATACTTTTCCATAATATTCACCACCTTCCTCATACTATCTTTATTGCATTAAATGGGCATCCATCCATGCATGCACCGCATTTTATGCATTTTTCCTTATCTATTTCATATGGCTTTCGTATTTCTCCCTTTATAGCATGAACTGGACAGTTTCTTGCACACTTAGAGCATCCTCTGCATTTATCCTTATCAATTTCATATGACATCAAAGCCTTACATGCACCTGCAGGACATTTTTTATCTATCACATGATTCATGTATTCATCCCTGAAATATTTAAGAGTGCTCTTAACTGGAAGACATGCGCTCTTTCCAAGCCCGCATAATGCTGTCTGTGAAATTGTATCTGAAAGCTCTTCAAGCATATCAATATGCTGAAGAGTGCCTCTTCCTTCAACAATATCAGTTAAAATTTCAAGCATCCTTTTTGTACCTTCCCTGCATGGTACACACTTTCCGCAAGATTCGTTTTGGGTAAAATTCATAAAAAATCGTGCAACTTCAACCATGCAGCTCTTATCATTCATGACAACAAGGCCTCCGCTGCCTATCATTGCTCCTACCTTCTTAAGGGAATCAAAATCAAGGGCAAGGTCAAGATGTCCTGCATTTACACATAAGCATCCACCTGATGGACCTCCTATTTGAACTGCCTTGAATTCACCATCCTTTACTCCTCCGCCAATATCGAATATTACCTCCCTTAATGGCGTTCCCATTGGAACTTCAATAAGACCTGTATGCTTTACATTTCCTGTTAATGCAAAGGCTTTTGTGCCATAATTCTTTTCTTTTCCTATTGTCCTGTACCACTGGGCTC
>JAEWQX010000214.1 GCA_023399035.1 Bacillota bacterium
GTATTGTCAAATATAGAACTTGCTTTAGATAATAAGGTGGCAATCCTTTCCATACCAAAAGGAATGCTTGAAAGCTTTAACATTCCAAATGCTGATACGTCAGATATAATTTCTATCGGACTTGGAATAAAAGGTGTTGAAGTATCTCTTCTTTTAAAAGAAGTTGAAGAAGGCACAAAAAGCAGTTTAAGATCAAAAAATGATGTTGACGTGAGAAAAGTTGCAGAAATTTTTGGCGGCGGAGGGCATGTAAAAGCTGCTGGTCTTATGCAGAAAAATACTGATATGGAAAAAGCAAAAGAAAACTTATTAAGAGCACTGAAAGAAGAAATGGGATTATAAAATAGGAAGTGCGCATATGAATGGAATATTAAATGTTTATAAAAACAGGGGTATGTCTTCTTTTGATGTAGTGCGTAAAATTAAGTTTTTAGCCCATGAAAAAAAAGTTGGACATACAGGAACTTTAGATCCTGAAGCAACAGGAGTTCTTCCAGTTGCTTTAGGAAAAGCTACTAAAATAATAGATTATATTATGAATTCTTCAAAAGCATATGAAGTTAAACTTGTGCTTGGAAAAAAAACAACTACTTATGACCTTGAAGGTGAAGTAATAGAGGAAAAAGATCCATCACATATAACTGAAGATGAGGCAATGAAAGTTGTTTTATCTTTTGTAGGTGAATATGATCAGATTCCTCCAATGTATTCTGCACTTAAGAAAAATGGTGTGAGATTATATGATCTTGCAAGACAGGGGATAGAAGTTGAAAGAGAAGCAAGAAGAATAACTATATATGATATAACTGATATAAAAATTGAACTTCCATACGTATCTATGAAGGTATGCTGTTCAAAAGGTACATATATAAGAAGCTTATGCTACGATATCGGTGAAAAACTTAATGTTGGTGCTACTATGACAATGTTAAACAGATGTGCTACTTCTGTTTTTACTCAGGAAGAAAGCATTAATATTGATGATCTTAGTGAAGAAAACATAGAAAGTCATCTTATCACAATAGAAGAAGCTTTAGGAAATTTTCCGAAGCTTACTGTAGACAGTTCATTTACAAAGCTATTAGTAAATGGAGTAAATGTATTCGATAAGAGATTAACTAATGAAAAAAGAGAACAAGGTGTTTTATATAGAGTGTATGACAGTGAAGGTCTTTTCATAGGCCTTGGCAGACAGGAAGATAGAGGCTTCAAAATTGAAAAATTGTTGGTTTAATTTAGGAGTAAGAAAATGATCATAAAAGACACAGATTTAAAAGATATACAGACTTCTGATAATTATATAGCTCTTGGAAGTTTCGACGGCTTACATCTTGGTCATCTTTCACTAATACATAAAGTTCATGAAGAAGCAGAAAATAATGGGGGTAAGAGTATAGTATATACTTTTAAAAACCATCCAAGAGCTGTTCTAAATAAAGAAAATGCTCCAAAGCTTCTTATGGATAATAATGAAAAGGCAGAAATTCTGGAAAGCTACGGTATTGATATGTTATATTTTCAGGAATTCAATAATGAATTTATGAAAATCACACCTAAAGAATTCATAGAGTTTTTAATAAATAGATTTAATGCTAAAGGTCTGGTAGTCGGATTTAACTATAAATTTGGATATAAGAACATGGGAGACACAGAACTTCTTAAAGAGCTTTCAAAAGAATATGGATTTGAGTTATTCATTATGGAGCCATGTAAATATAATGGTGAAGTGATAAGCAGCACTAGAGTGAGAAAATCCATTGAAGAAGGAAATATGCATGAGGCATATGAAATGCTAGGCCATCCTTTCAGACTTCGTGGTGAAGTTATGCATGGAAGGAAAATTGGCAGAACAATAGGTTTCCCAACAGCAAATTTGAATTACGATAAAAAATTTATTTTTCCGAGAGTTGGTGTATATTACACTAACGTTAAGGTTAATAATACTATATATAAGGGAATTACATCAGTAGGCAATAACCCTACAGTTGATGGTAAGAGCCTTACAATTGAAACATATATATTAGATTTCGATGAAGATATATATGGTAAAAATATAGAAGTGTTTTTTATTAAAAAAATCCGTGACGAAAAAAAATTCAATGGTATAGAACAATTGAAGGATCAGCTTAAAAAAGACAAATCTTTTGCATTTAATGAGGATTATATGTCGAGTTTAAGAATTTAGTTTACAATAATCATTACTTTTGATATAATTACTCATGAACCTAATCCTAAGTTTAAAGGTGCCGTCTTTTTACTTGGAACTAGGGGATAATTAAAAAAGTTACACGGAGGTGCGCTTATAATGGATAAGGCAACAAAATTAGAAATAATCAAAAAGTATGGTAGAAGCGAAGGAGATACTGGTTCTCCAGAAGTTCAAGTAGCTTTACTTACAGAAAGAATAAAATCTTTAACTGAACACTTAAAAGTTCACAAAAAAGATCACCACTCAAGAAGAGGATTATTAATGATGGTTGGTCAAAGAAGAGGTCTTTTAAACTATTTAGCTGAGCAAGATATTGAAAGATACAGAACTTTAATCAAAGAATTAGGTTTAAGAAGATAATTTTTAGAGCGGAGTTTTTCCGCTCTATTATTTTAAAGATATTCAAAAAAATTCACTAAAAATAAAATATTTTGATGAACCTGAAGGGAGGTCACACAATTTATGAATAACGTTCTAAGTACCGAAATCGCTGGAAGAGAACTTAAGGTTGAATTCGGAAAAATAGGTATGTTATCAAATGCAGCAACATTGACTAGCTATGGTGACACAGTTATCATGACAAATGTTAATGCATCAGATGAACCAAGAGAAGGAATTGATTTCTTCCCGTTAAGTGTTGAATATGAAGAAAGACTATACGCAGTAGGTAAGATTCCAGGTGGATTTATTAAAAGAGAAGGAAGACCATCTGAAAAAGCTATCTTAAATGGTAGAGCTGTAGATAGAACTATAAGACCTTTATTTCCAAAGGGATATAGAAATGATGTTCAAGTTGTTACAACAGTAGTATCAGTTGAAAAGGATGTATTACCTGAAATTTTAGCTATAAATGCAGCATCACTTGCATTATGCCTATCAAGTATTCCATACACAATTCCTGCAGCAGCAGTTCAAGTTGGATTAATTGATGGAAAGTTTGTTACAAATCCTGACAGTGAAGGAAGAGAAAAGAGTATACTTCATTTAACAGTATGTGCAACTAAAGAAAAGGTAATGATGATTGAAGCTGGTGGTAATGAAATCCCAGAAGATACAATGATTGAAGCCATTAAATATGGATTTGATGAATGTCAAAACATCATATCTTTCCAAGAAGAAGCTATGGCTAAGTTTGGTAAGAAAAAGGATGAACCAGTATTATATACTGTAGATCCACAACTTGAAAAAGAAGTAAAAGACTTTGCTTTTGACATGGTTAAAGAAGCTATGTACATCATGGATAAAGACGAAAGAAATGCAGCGATAGATGCAGTTAATGAAAAAGTTAATGCAGAATTTGCTGAAAAGTATCCTGATAATTTAGCAGATATAAAAGAAATTCTTTACACTACTCAAAAGAAGATTGTAAGAAACATGCTTCTAAATGAAAAGAGAAGACCAGATGGAAGAGCCTTTGATGAAATAAGACCTTTAGGCTGTGAAGTTGGAATACTTCCAAGAACTCATGGTACTGGATTATTTACAAGAGGATTAACTCAAGTACTTACAGTAGCTACATTAGGTTCTATAAGCGAAATTCAAATTTTAGATGGTATTGATGAAACACAATCTAAGAGATACATGCATCACTATAACTTCCCAGGATATAGTGTTGGTGAAGTAAAACCTTTAAGAGGTCCAGGAAGAAGAGAAATTGGTCATGGAGCTTTAGCAGAAAGAGCACTTGAACCACTAATCCCATCTGAAGAAGAATTCCCATACACAATTAGATTAGTATCAGAAGTTTTAAGTTCAAATGGATCAACATCACAGGCATCAGTCTGCGGATCAACATTAGCATTATTAGATGCAGGTGTTCCAATAAAGAGACCAGCAGCTGGTATAGCAATGGGATTAATAACTTCTGAAGATTTAACTCAGGAACAAGTTATAACAGATATACAAGGTATAGAAGATTTCTTTGGAGATATGGACTTTAAGGTTGCAGGTACAACTGAAGGTATAACATCTATCCAAGTTGATACTAAGCTTCAAGGATTCAGCTTCAACGTTGTTGAAAATGCTATAAGGGATGCTAGAAAAGCTAGATTAACAATCATAGATAAAATTAACGAATGTATGTCAGAACCAAGAAAAGATGTATCATTATATGCACCAAAGACTGAAGTTATGACTATAAATCCTGATAAGATTAGAGATGTAATTGGAGCAGGCGGTAAGGTTATCAACAAGATAATAGCTGATACTGGTGTTAAGATAGACATTAAAGAAGATGGAACAGTATTTATAAGTTCTAGTGATCATGATGGTGTAAATGCAGCTAAGAAGATAATCGAAGGATTAACTAAAGAAGTTGTTGCAGGTGAAGTTTACTTAGGTAAAGTTACAAAGATAACTACTTTCGGAGCTTTCGTTGAAATTCTTCCAAACAAAGAAGGATTAGTTCATATTTCTAAATTAGCTAAGGAAAGAGTTGAAAAGGTAGAAGATGTTGTTTCTATCGGAGATGAAATCCTAGTAAAAGTTACTGAAATAGATAATCAAGGAAGAATAAATCTTTCAAGAAAAGATGCAATTGCAGATCAGGAAAAGAAAGAAGATTAATAAAGGGGCAATTTTAATTGCCTTTTTTTTATCTGATATGTGGTTATTGAATTTAAATATTCAGTAGTTAGATATGAGATAATATAAATAAAAAGCTGTGTTTTAAATGAATATTGAATTTTTAGTTTAAAAATATCAAATACTAATTTATGAATTATTTGAATATATAATTTATTTTTTAATATATGCGATTTTTTTAGATTAATACTGAAATAAATATTAGTTAAAATAGAGCAGAATAAATAATAAAAAGCATCATTAATATTGAAGCTTAAGAGTATTTTATATAATAAGGAGGAAAAATAGCATGTTTAATATGTATACCCTCAAAAATGGATTAAGAGTTGTAACTGAAAAAATAGAACATTTAAATTCAATAAGCGTAGGAGTTATGGTTCAAAACGGTTCAAGAAATGAAAGTCATGATGTTAACGGAATTTCACATTTTATTGAGCATATGTTTTTTAAAGGAACAGACAAGAGAACTTCTAAACAGGTTATGGAGGAAATTGAAAACGTAGGAGGGCAGATAAATGCTTTTACAAGCAAAGAAGCTACATGCTACTATATCAAGGCACTCAATACTCATTTAGATTTATCATTAGACATACTTTCGGATATATTATTAAATGCAAAGTTTGACCCTGATGAAATAGAAAAAGAAAAGGGCGTTGTTGTTGAAGAAATTAATATGAGTCAGGATTCACCTGAAGATGTTCTTGACGATGCACATTCAAGAGCATGTTTTGGAAACAGCCCTCTTGGAAATCCTATATTAGGTACTGCAGATCTTGTACGTTCATTTACAAGAGAAAAGATAGTGAATTTTATAAAGGAAAAATATACTCCATATAATTCAGTAATTTCAGTTTGTGGAAAATTTGACGATGACGAATTAAAAGATTTAATAGAAAAAAATTTCGGACATTGGAAAAGCGAAACTATTTATAAGCCTGATTATGGCAATATTACAATCAACACAGATTCAAAATATGCAAAAAAAGAAATAGAGCAGCTTCATGTGTCTTTAGGTCTTAAAGGTCTTCCATATGGAGATGAATATAATTATCCTCTAGTAATATTAAACAATATACTAGGAGGAGGAGCTTCTTCGATTTTATTCCAAAAGGTAAGAGAAGAACTTGGATTATGCTATTCTATAGGTTCTTATTTACAGCCATTCCAGGGCATAGGAACATTAAATATCTATGCAGGGTTAAATAAGAACTATGGAGAAAAGGCATTAGAAGTAATAGACCGTGAACTTTCATTATTTGCAAATAAGGGTATAACTGATCTGCAGCTTGAAATAAATAAGGAAAAGATTAAGGCAAATTATATTCTTGGCCTTGAAAGCACAAGTTCAAGGATGTTTGCTAATGCTAAGAGCTATCTTTTTAGAAATAAAGTAAAAACACAGGAATTTGTTATAGAAACAATAGATAAAATCAATAAAGATGATATTCAGTTTGTATTGGACAAATGTTTTAAAGACGGTGTTATGAATGCTGCATATGTAGGGCAGGATGTAGAATATGAAAAACTTGATTCTATAATATTAAAGAATACAAAGGCTTATGATAATTCAAGCAGTGAAAGCAGGATTGAAGTCTAATATTAAGCTATAAATAAAGCAATACTGTAATAAAATACCTCCTTGTCTCATATTATGTTATGAGATAAAGGAGGTATTTTTATGAAGGAAGAAAGCAATATAAAATATCTTAGTGATATAGAAAAATATGAACTTATAAATATAAATGATGGTGAAAAATATGATTATTTATTAAATAATGATTTGATAATTGATGAGGAAGGAAATTTTAAATATTTAATAGTAAATTTAAATAGTGGAAAGTTTAATTTTTTCAGCAGTAAGGATTTCTTAGAAATTCCCTGGGACTGTGTTAAAAAAATAGGTTCAAAAACAATAATTTTAGATGCTGATGATGAAAATATAAAGAAAGTTAAGTTATAATTATGTATTGTGCAATGTTAGAAAATGTAGATTTATGATATGTGTTTCCAAATTCATTATAAAAAATTTAAAATATTAAATATAAAATTTAAAAAATATAAAATAAGTTATATAATGTTTATTGTAATAACTATGAACAAAAGCTTAATAATTGAATAATCACTATTTTGGGAGGAACAATAATGAAAATAATTGTACAAAAGTTTGGGGGAACTTCAGTTTCAAGTGAAGAAAACAGACAAAAAGTAATTGAAAAAGTAAAGAGAGCTATAAAAGAAGGATATAGTCCAGTTTTAGTAGTATCTGCAATGGGAAGAAAAGGAGCACCATATGCAACCGATACATTATTATCTCTTATAGAGGAAGACTTTAAAAGTGCAAACAGATTAGCTCAGGATTTACTTATGTGCTGCGGAGAAACAATAAGTTCAGTAGTTATGAGCAATGACTTATATAATGCTGGAGTGAATGCAGTTCCACTGACAGGATGGCAGGCTGGTGTTGTTACAGATAACAATTTTACAGATGCTAAATGCCTTAAAGTTAATCCTGAAAGAATATTAGATATAATAAATCAAGGAAGAGTACCTGTAATTACAGGATTCCAGGGAGCTACTGAAGATGGCTTACTTACAACACTTGGAAGAGGTGGAAGCGATACTTCTGCATCACTTCTTGGAGTGGCATTAAATGCTTCTATGATAGAAATATATACAGACGTTGATGGAATTATGACAGCAGACCCAAGGATAGTGAAGGATGCAGATTTAATAGATGTAATAAGTTACAACGAAGTATTCCAGCTTGCAGATCAGGGAGCAAAGGTAATTCACCCTAAGGCTGTTGAGATAGCAATGGAAGGTAATATACCACTTTTAATAAAGAATACAATGAATGACTGCAGAGGAACACTTATAAATAATTTTGGAGACAGAAAGCATAGAAGAATAATGTCAGGAATAACAAGTCAGGGAGACAGAATTCAGGTTTCTATAAGCAGAAAACATAATGAAGGCAACAGTAAGTATAATGATATACTTGAACTTCTTGCAGCTAATAAGATAAGTCTTGATTTAATCAATATATTCCCAGATAAGCAGATATTCACTATAAATAAATCTGACAAAGATACAGTGGAAACACTATTAGAAAAAGATAACTTTAAATACAGTTTTGTTGAAGACTGCAGCAAGGTTGCAGTGGTAGGTTCTGCAATGAAGGGAACACCTGGTGTTATGGCAAGAATATTAAAATCATTAAATGAAAATAATATTGAAGTTCTTCAGACTGCCGATTCTCATATGACTATCTGGTGTCTTGTACATTCTAAAGATGCAGTCAATGCTATAAATATACTTCATAAAGCATTTTCAGTCGGGTATACTCTATAATTCAGCATTAAATTTAAAGATTGATAAATTAGATAATTTATTTTATGCAGAGCATATAGCTTTTTGTAAGGAAAGGGTTATATGCCCTGTTTTTTAATTATATAGACCTATTTGATAGGATTATTTAATTAAAGAATTAGCTAGTTAAGTTTTTCTTATTTTGTAGAGTTAAATAATTAATTATTACTGAATCGCAATATATACATCCATGTAAGAAATGTCATCTTTATTATATTCTTTTTCAAAACAAGATAAGATTTCTTTTTTCTTTTATATTTAAATTGCAGCTGATGAAAAATAAGAGGTACACCAACTCACATTTTCTTTTTTAAAAATATGTGTAACTTGAAGTGGCATATATAAGTAAATTCTTATGCTTTGCTATATAAATTATAATTTACATATTGGTTCATTATATCTTGTAGTATAAATTTAACCATAAAATCAATAGAATTCATATTGCCTTTGGTAATTTTATGATGAATTATTTTATTTAACAGAGTATATAATAAGTAAATTTAAAATAAATTATATTACAATAAATGGTATAATAATTATAAATGTAAGGTATTAATTAAGATAGAAATGAAAATTTAAGGAGTATTAATATGAATAAGCTGAAATTTTTAGGAAGAGGTTCAGGATATAATGTTAAGGAAGGAAACACAAGTGCATATATTATAAAAAATAAAGTTCTTATTGATTGTGGGGAAGAAATATTTAGGAAATTTTATATTATGTAAAGATTATTGTAATTATGATGAAGGAGGAATGATTATGGGTGAATTATCTAAGCTTCCCAATATTGGAGCATTTGTTGAAAAACAGCTTGATGATGTTGGGATAAAAACATATGAGCAATTGAAAAAAGCTGGCAGCAAGGAAGCGTGGCTGAAAATAAAAGCTATAGATCCATCTGCATGTATTCATAGGCTGTATGCACTTGAGGGCGCAATTGAAGGTATCAAAAAGAGCAATCTTTCACCAGAGATAAAAAAAGAATTAAAAGAATTTTATAATTTGAATAAGTAATAAGAAAAATTAAGGGGGTATTATGAGTATTACAATAATTGAGAAAAATATAAATGATGTTGAACTGATAAAACCTTTGTGGGAGCAGCTTAATGCACTTCATTTGTAATTAACTAATAAGAAGATAGTAAAGAGGGTATAGGATGAATATATCAATAAGAAGAGGAATAGAAGAAGATTCAGAAATAATAAGCAAAATATATGCAGAGAGCTGGAAATGTGCATATAAAGGAATGGTGCCAGATGAATACCTTAAAGATTTAAAAGATGATTTTTGGGTTGAAAAATTTAAAAATTGGATAAGTGAAGGTAATTTAAATGTTAAAATTATATATGCAGATGATAAGGCAGCAGGGGCTATTGCATATGGAAAATCTAGAGATGATAAATTTTCAGATTATGCAGAAATATGGTCATTCTATTTAATACCTGAATATTACAGAAAAGGGTTAGGAACAAAACTTATGAAATCTGTATTATGTGAAATGCGTGATGAAGGATATAAGCACTGTTATTTATGGGTTTTAGAGACAAATAATAATGCACGCAGATTTTATGAGAAAATTGGCTTTAGAAGTAATAATGATAAATGCCATTCAAAAATTTTAAATAAAGATTTAATTGACATAAGATATGTATTAGATATGCAATACTTAACTTTAAATTAAAATAATTGAGCTATATAAGAAGATGATTTTTATTAGATAAGAGTCATCTTTTTGATTTTTAGAGGAAAATTTTTGGTTAGATGTTATAATAAGTTGAATACTATTTTATTGTAGGAGGGCAATATGAATAAAAGCAATATAAAAGGAAACGTAATCCTTATAATTACAGCACTTATATGGGGGACAGCGTTTGTAGCACAGAGTGTTGGAATGGATTATGTAGGACCATTTACATTTATTACAGCAAGATATATTGTTGGAGGGTTATTTTTAATACCTTGTATTAATCTTTTAGATAAGATGAATAAAAAAACAGTAAAGGAAAGCAGTCATAATGATAAAAAGACATTGTTTGTAGCAGGAATCTTATGCGGTATAGCACTTTTTACAGCAAGCTGTTTTCAGCAGATAGGGATACAGTACACAACTGTTGGAAAATCAGGTTTTATTACATCGTTATATATAGTTATTGTGCCGATGCTTGGAATTTTATTTAAGAAAAAAGTGCCTGCAAAAGTGTGGATAAGTGTTGTTATTTCACTAATAGGATTATATTTATTATGTATGAATGAAGTTTTTTCAATAAGCAGAGGTGATTTTTTTATACTTATATGTGCATTCTGCTTTTCAATACATATTCTTATTATAGATAAATATTCTTCTCTTGTTGATGGAGTGAGAATGTCGTGCATACAATTTTTTGTGGCAGGATTATTAGGGGTTATTCCAATGTTAATTTTTGAAAATCCTCAGATTAAAGACATATTAAATGCTTGCAGTCCTATTCTTTATGCTGGAATAATGTCATCAGGAGTAGCATATACACTTCAGATAATAGGACAGAGATATACAAGCCCAGTGCTTGCAACTTTGATTATGAGTCTGGAATCTGTATTTGCAGCATTGTCTGGATGGATTATACTTGGAGAAATTTTGTCTCTTAAAGAGTTTGCCGGATGCTGTCTTGTATTTGCAGCAATAATATTGGCACAGCTTCCAGAGAAAAATATGAAAAGAATAGAATAAAATTTTTGTTCAGGGCGATTCAGAATTTGAAAATGTGTTGTGCATAGAATTTTTTAGATAATAAACTAAGGATATTCCAGAAAATGTTGTGTTATTTGGTAATCAGTGCAGAGTAATGGGTGAAATTAGTGAGAAAGATAAGAAATATTATTATAGGAAAAGTATAAAATAATCTATATTCAACTTAAATAAAATGTTATTGTGTGAGGAGACAATGAACATAAATGCCAAAATGAATAGAAAGGCCTTGGATTAATATGTAAAAATAGTATTAATAATAGAGTAGGAGAACATAACAAATGAAAGAAGGCTGTAAAAAATGTGATATTAATCAAATAAAAAAAGTATGTTCAATTTTATCGATAGATAAAAAACAGGAAAAACAACTTGATGAAGCAGTCGAACAATATCTTGATAATGTGGACATGAACAAATGCAATCCTGAAGTTATGAAAGAAATATGGAGCATTATGTCTGAAATTATACAAAAAGTTAAAGAACTCAAAAAGAATGTTATATTTAGGAGATAATTGTGGTGAAATAGTTTTAGATAAAATATTTATTGATGAAATAAAAAAGGAATAATCCTGAATTAAAAGTGTTTTATGGAGTACGGGGTAAGCCTATAGTTAATGATGTGACAATAGATGATGCTGAAATGGTAAATATGAATGAAAGTGCAGCGATAATTTCTAATGGAGATGTGGCGCTGGGAACAGTATTAAAGAATTGCAGTGAAGAATTTAGAAGAACATATAATAACGTAGATATAGTGATATGTAAAGGTCAGGGGAATTATGAAAGTCTTTTGACGTGCAGTAAAGATAATGTATATTTCTTATTTATGGCCAAGTGTGAAAATGTAACAGGTCCGTTAAATATACTTTATATGAGTATCGTATGTATGAAAAATATAATAGGATTAAAATGGTGATTTAAAAAACCATATATAAGAGAAATAATGATAAGGGGACAATATATATGAATAAAAATGAATTTGATTCAGAATATTGTAATGTAAAATATGTGGAGAAGGATAATGTAGTATTTCTTACATGGAAGAAATACTGCTCTCATGATGATTATAGAACACCTACAACATTTGCAGTAGAGTTGCTTAAAAAATATAAGAATAGTAATTTTATTTGTGATGCTAGAAATGGATTTGAAGATCATAAGGATGATGTTGAATGGGGATTTAAAGTATATCTTCCGTCAATGGCACAAACAACATGTAAGACAGTAGTTTTTATAATGAATGAAGTGAATGATACAGAAGAAGAAATGGATATGTGGACAAAAGAATTCATCAGGTATTTTACAGTTAGAAAAGTACCATGCTATAAGGATGGAGTCAACTTCATTAAACAAACATTGAAGATTATTGAATAATAAATTCAAGATAAATTAAGAATAAAAACCGAATCATGTGTGCAGAATAAAAAAAGCAGAGTACATAGGAGGAAGTTTTATGGAGAAATATATTTTGAATAATGGTTTGAAAAATGAAGAGGATGGAAATGATAATAACAGTGAAAAAACTTCAGAAGCTGTAGATAAAATGAAAGATATAAAAGAATTTGGAAATACAGCAGCGGCAAATCCAAACAGGGATATTGTAGTATTATCAATAATAGGACAGATAGAAGGACATTCAGTTCTTCCGCCACAGACAAAAGCAACAAAGTATGAACATATAATTCCTCAGCTTATTGATATAGAACAAAATGATAATGTTAAGGGAGTTCTTATCGTTTTAAATACTGTTGGTGGTGATGTTGAAGCAGGCCTTGCAATTGCAGAAATGATAAATAGTATGTCTAAGCCTACTGTATCTATAGTTATTGGTGGTGGGCATTCAATAGGAGTACCACTTGCAACTTCATCGGATTTTTCATTTATAACTCAATCAGCTACAATGATAGTTCATCCAGTCAGAATGAATGGTTTTGTAATAGGGATTGCACAGACTTTTGAATATTTTAAAAAGATGCAGGAAAGAATAAATGAGTTTATTGTAAGAACTTCTAATATAAGAGAAGAAACATTGCAAAAGTTTATGCTTCAAACCAATGATTTGTTGAATGACGTTGGAACACTGCTTATTGGAAAGCAGGCTGTTGACTGTGGTTTGATTGATGAAGTTGGAGGAATAAGTGAAGCAATAAATAAATTGAGAGAGCTTATTAATGCAAAAAAAAGTGATGATGAAAAGTAATCTGATTTTATATTAAGGAGATTACAATTATTATATATTTCTTTTGATTAACAGTTATTTTCAATTATTAACATATAAATTTGTAACTTCATTTCTTTTATTTTTACTAAAGTATAAAATAATCGGACTATTACTATTAATTACTGCTATAAAAGTGGCAGGGTGATATATTGAAATTTGTACGACTATAGAAAAAAACTATAGTCGTATTTTATTTTTAATGGTATCTTATTAAAGGGAATAATTATATTTTATAGAAATAATAAAAAAGGAAGAGGTGATTAAAGTTGGCGAAAACTAAGACCAAAGGAAAAGGCGGTAAAAGCAGAAAAAATCCTGTTAAAAGTGAAAGTAATCCGGATATCACAGGAATAATATACATGGCTACAGGAATAATACTTGCTATAGCAGTATATACTGACCTTGCCGGTGCACTGTCAAGTATAGCTCAGACGATAGTAAGTGGAGCTATTGGAGTTGGAAAATATGCATTACCTGCTTATTTAATCTATTTTGGATTTCAATATATAAAGACAAGAGGAAATATTCAATTTGATAAATGCTTTTTTGGTATTACTATGATGGTTATTGTCATAATGTTAGTTTGTGGAACTTTAAATATACAGGGTTCATATAGTCCGGATGATTTTATAGAAAATTTTAAGGGAGTTGTATATGGAGAAACAGAATTTGTTCATGGAGGAATAATATCATATCTTATATGCTATCCTTTATACAGGTTATTAGGATTTTTAGGAACATATGTGATTTTATTTACTTTTTCTGTGATTTCAGTTACTTTAATTTTTGATATAACTTTATATGATTTGGGTATAAAAGCCTATAATACTAAAGAAAGAATTAAGAGCAGTAGAAGAGAAAAGTTGAATAACACAAGCAAGATTGAAAAAAATAGGACTAGAGACAGTTTTATAAATATTGTAGATAAAACTGATAGTGATGATGGCGAAAAAAGCAGGAGGGAATTGTTATCTAAAGTTGACAAAAAGATTAAGATACTTGATTTTATGAAAAATACAAGTGATGAGGATTATGATATAAATGAAGATCCAGTTGATTCAGAGATTACTTCGGATATTCAAATTGATAATTTCCTTGATAAATCTGAACTAGTCAAGCACCAGGAAGAACAGACTGCAAAGCCTGAAATTCATAAGGCAAAAAAAGAAAAGCTTGATGAAAATGTAAAAGATGTTGTAAACAAAGAAATACAGGAAGGGATGGAAGAAAAGAAAGAAGAAAAAGAATATGTACATCCAAGTCTTGAATTGTTAAAAACAAATGCAAGCACTAAATTAAACAGCAGTGATAAGAAAGAACTTATTGAAAGCGCAAATAAACTTGAAGAAATATTATCTAATTTTGGAGTAGATGCAAAGGTTACTCAGGTTACAAAGGGGCCATCGGTTACAAGATTTGAACTTCAGCCTAGTCCTGGAGTTAAGGTAAGCAAAATAGTTAATTTATCTGATGATATTGCCCTGGGACTTGCTGCGTCTGGAATAAGAATAGAAGCACCTATACCTGGAAAGGCAGCTGTAGGTATAGAAGTTCCAAATAGAAAACAGACAGCAGTATTCTTAAGAGAAGTACTTGAAAACGAAGAATTTATAGAATCTAAGAAAAAGCTTGCATTTGCTCTTGGAAAAGATATATCAGGAAAATGTGTTGTAGGCGACTTAAGCAAGATGCCTCATACACTTATTGCAGGAGCTACAGGTTCAGGTAAGAGTGTATGTATAAATTCACTTATAATAAGTCTTCTATATAAATATAATCCAAATGAAGTTAAGCTTCTTATGGTGGATCCAAAGGTTGTTGAACTTAATGTTTATAATGGAATACCACATCTTTTAATTCCAGTTGTAACTGACCCTAAAAAAGCAGCAGCGGCATTAAACTGGGCTGTTAATGAAATGACAAATAGATATAAGCTGTTTGCTGATATGGGTGTAAGAAATATGGAATCTTACAATGAACTATATAATAAGGGTATCATAGAACAGAAGCTTCCTTATATAGTTATAATTGTAGATGAGCTTGCAGATTTAATGATGGTATGTCCTAATGATGTTGAAGATTATATAGGAAGACTGGCACAAATGGCGAGAGCTGCCGGAATGCATCTTGTTATTGCAACTCAGAGACCATCTGTTGATGTAATTACAGGTGTAATTAAGGCTAATATACCATCCAGAATATCATTTGCAGTTTCATCTCAAATAGATTCTAGGACTATCCTTGATAGTTCAGGAGCAGAAAAGCTTCTTGGAAAAGGAGATATGCTTTATTATCCAGTAGGAGAAAGTAAACCGCTAAGAGTTCAGGGATGTTTTATTTCAGAAGAAGAAGTTGAACAGGTAATATCATTCATCAAGAGTGAACAGGGTGAAGACGCATCGTATGAGGAAGATATAATTGAGCATATAAATTCTGCAGCTGATTCAAGTAGTTCTGGAAACCATGAAGGAAATGATGATGTGGATGAACTTTTAAGTGAAGCTATAAATATCGTTGTTGAATTCCAGCAGGCATCAACTTCATTTCTTCAGAGAAAACTGAGGGTAGGATTTAATAGAGCATCAAGAATAATGGATCAGCTGGAAGAGAGACATATAATATCTGAAAAGGATGGAAGCAGACCAAGACAGGTATTGATTACTAAAGAACAGCTGTTAAATGATCAGAATACTGAAAATTAATTTTTATTTATGCCAATTAAGTTTAAAAATCGTACTAATGATTTTGAATTTAGTTGGCAAATTTAATGATAATTTAATTTTAATGAATAAAAATAGATGTATAATAATAGTGACTTGTAAAAAACAGTTTTAATTTGTTATAATTAAACCTATCAAAAAGCAGGAGGAAACGAAATTTGAGCGATAATAATTTAAAGATCGTAAAAGATCCAATTAGAATACAAGACAAAAGTACTAAGTATAAAGTAGGTATAGTGAGTTTAGGATGTGATAAAAATAGGGTAGACTCTGAAATAATACTCGGTAATATGAACAGAGACTATTCAATAACTAACAATCCTAGGGAAGCAGATATAATAATAGTAAATACTTGTGGATTTATTGAAAGTGCTAAGCAGGAATCAATAGATACAATATTAGAAATGGCAGATTATAAGATAAACTATAAGTGCAAGCTTCTTATTGCGACTGGATGTCTTATTCAAAGATATAGCGAGGAACTTGCTCAGCTTATTCCTGAACTTGATCTTATGCTTGGAGTTAATGATTACGATAAGATTAATGCAGTTATAACTAATTTTATTAATGGAAACGAAAAGAGTGAGGGACTTGTAAATTATACAGATGAAGGCATCAATGAAGGAAGAAGAGTTCTTACTACTCAAAAGGGCAGTGCATACATAAGAATTGCAGAAGGATGCAATAATTTTTGTACATATTGTATAATTCCTAAAATTAGAGGTAAGTTCAGAAGTAGAAAGATGGAAAACATAATAAAAGAAGCTGAGGATTTAGCATCTCAAGGTGTTAAGGAATTAATTCTTATAGCTCAGGATACAACAATGTATGGAAGCGATATATATGGAAAGCAGAATCTTCATGAGCTGTTAAGAGAGTTATCAAAGGTCGAAGGAATAGAATGGATAAGAATCCTTTACTGCTATCCAGAGGAAATCTATGATGAACTTATAGATGAAATTGCTGCTAATGATAAAGTAGTTAAATATTTAGATCTTCCAATTCAGCATATAAGCAATCATGTTTTAAAGCTTATGGGAAGAAGAACTACAAAAGAAGCAATATTAAGCAAGATAGATACTTTAAGAGAAAGAATACCAGGGATGATAATAAGAACTACATTTATAGTAGGATTCCCACAGGAAACAGAAGAGGACTTTAATGAAATCAAAGAATTCTTAAAAGAATATAAACTTGAAAAAGTAGGAGTATTTACATATTCTCAAGAGGAAAATACACCTGCAGCAAGAATGGATGGCCAGATAGACGAAGAAGTCAAGAAAGAAAGGGAAAAAGCATTAATGCTTTTACAAAAAGAAGTTTCAGAAAAAATAAATGAATTGAAAATTGGCAAAATATATGATATTCTTGTTGAAGGATATGATGGAGAAGATTACCGTGGAAGAAGCTATGAAATGGCTCCTGAAATAGACGCAGAAGTATTCTTTAAATGCGACGATAATCTTGAAATAGGTACTTTTGTTAAAGTAAAAATAACAAAGAGTATGGATTATGATTTATTAGGAGTTGTGGTTGATGAATCTTGCAAATAAATTAACTTTAATCAGAATAGTATTAGTTCCTGTATTTTTAATATTTATAGCAGCTAAAGGTATACCTTATGGCAGCACCATTGCAACAACTATATTTATACTGGCATCTATAACAGATAAGCTTGATGGATATATTGCAAGAAGCAGGAATCAAATTACTAATTTTGGTAAGTTCATGGATCCTTTAGCTGATAAACTGCTTGTAACTGCAGCACTTATTTCCCTTGTAGAATTACATGTAGTTCCTGCATGGGCGGCTGTTATTATAATTGCACGTGAATTTGCAGTTTCAGGATTAAGATCTATAGCAGCAGCGCAGGGAAAAGTAATTGCTGCAAGCTGGTGGGGAAAAATAAAAACAGTAATACAGATAATAGCAATAATATTATTGCTCCTTAAAGTTAATATAGGGGATTTTGAATATTTAACTAAGCTTGTAAGCACTAATGATATATGGAGACAGTTCTTTAATGTTGTTCCATCGATCATGCTTATGGCAGCAGTAATAATAACTTTAATTTCTGGATATGAGTACTTTAAGCACAATAAAGAAGCATTATCTACTGATAAATAAAAAAATTTCTGACGCTGTTTAGAAACATTTATAATTGGATATACTTAAGATGATTCCTTCTTTAATGAATAAATAAAGAAGGAATTTTTCTTAGATAATTGTTGACTATGAATGACAATTATTCTATAATCAATATATAGAACATTAGTTCGATGAGAGGATGGTAGGATTATGGCAAAAATAGATGCAGATAAGTTAAAAGCAATTGAAAGTGCTATGAGCAATATAGAAAAGCAATTTGGTAAAGGGTCAGTTATGAAACTAGGTGACCATAATGTTACAAATATGGATGCTATATCGACTGGATGTCTTGATTTAGATATAGCACTTGGAATAGGCGGAGTTCCTAAGGGAAGAATAATAGAAATTTATGGACCAGAAAGTTCAGGTAAAACAACAGTAGCTCTAAGTATAGCAGCAGAAGCTCAGAAAAAAGGCGGAGCTGTAGGATATATAGATGCTGAACATGCATTAGATCCTAGTTATGCACAAAAGATAGGTGTAGATGTTGAAAGCTTAATAATATCTCAGCCGGATACAGGGGAACAAGGGCTTGAAATAGCAGAAGCATTAGTTCGTTCAGGAGCTATCGATGTTTTAGTAGTTGACTCAGTTGCAGCATTAGTTCCTAAAGCAGAAATAGAAGGTGAAATGGAAGATTCTCATATAGGTCTTCAAGCAAGACTAATGTCTCAGGCATTAAGAAAACTTGCAGGTACAATCAACAAAACTAACTGTGTAGCAATATTCATAAACCAGTTAAGAGAAAAAGTTGGAGTAATGTTTGGTTCTCCAGAAACAACAACAGGTGGTAGAGCGTTAAAATTTTATGCATCAGTAAGACTTGACATACGTAGAATAGATTCTATAAAGCAGGGTGACTCTATAATAGGTAACAGAACAAGAGTTAAGATAATGAAAAATAAGGTTGCGCCTCCATTTAAACAAGCAGAATTTGATATCATGTATAATGAAGGAATATCAAGAACAGGTAATATACTTGATGTGGGTGTTAAAGAAGAAATAGTTCAAAAGAGTGGAGCATGGTTCTCATATGGAGATATAAGATTAGGCCAGGGTAGAGAAAACTCAAAGGTATACTTAAAAGACAATCCAGATGTAGCACTTGAAATAGAAAATCAAATAAGATCTAAATACAATTTACCATTAGCAGTAGCTGCACCTTCAGAAGCTAAGAACGAAGGCGCTGCAGATATTGCAGATGAAACAAATATGCCTACAGAAGAATAAAATATTTTTACGGGAATTAAATATAATTTTTGTAAAAAACCCAAAATATAGCTACACAAATGCTTTAGCATATGTGTAGCTATATTTAGAATGGCGAAGTATAAGATAGGATAATGGAGTAAATAAGCATTATATGGGCAAACTTGACATATTTTTATTTTTCATATAGAATAAAAAGGAATACTGGTTTATCATATTCCGAATGCAGTGAGAAGAGTATGACACCTACTTACTTTCTTATTAAGATAAATGAGAAATACTAAATTAGGAGGTGTTTATGTGGAACTAGCGGTAATGATATTTGCTGATATAATCATATTGGCAATATTAGGAATAGTGGTTTACAAGTCGATTCAAAATACATCAAAAAGTAAAGTAGAATCACTTGAAAAAGAAGCAGAAGAAGTTTTAAAAAGAGCAGAAAGAGATGCTGAAGCTAAAAAGAAGGAAGCAATACTTGAAGCAAAAGAAGAACTTCACAGATTAAGAAATGATTTTGATAAAGAATCTCGTGACAGAAGGAATGAGATTCAAAGGCTTGAAAGAAGAGTAATTCAAAGAGAAGAAGCACTTGATAAAAAGGGTGAACTTCTTGAAAGCAAGGAACAAACAATTAATGAAAAGATGCTTGAATTAGATCAAGTAGAAGCAAAGGTACAGGAACTTTATAATGAAAGAAGAGCAGAACTTGAAAGAGTTTCAGCTCTTTCAAGTGAAGAAGCTCGTGAAATTCTTTTAGATGAAATTAGAAAAGAAATCACACATGATGCAGCTTTAATGATTAAAGATATTGAAAGCAAAGCAAAAGAAGAAGCAGATAAGAGAGCTAGAGAGATTATCACAACTGCAATTCAAAGATGTGCGGCAGATCATGTGTCCGAGACAACTGTACACGTTGTTGCCCTACCGAATGATGAGATGAAAGGTAGAATTATAGGTAGAGAAGGAAGAAACATTAGAACCCTAGAAACATTAACAGGAGTTGACTTAATTATAGATGATACTCCGGAAGCAGTCATTTTATCAAGCTTTGATCCAATTAGAAGAGAAGTTGCTAGAATGGCACTAGAAAAGTTAATAGTGGATGGCAGAATACATCCAGCAAGAATCGAAGAGATGGTTGAAAGAGCAACTAAGGACGTTGAAAATAGTATCAAAGAAGAAGGGGAACAAGCGGCCCTTGAAACAAGCGTACATGGTCTACATCCTGAAATTATAAGACTTCTTGGTAGATTAAAATATAGAACTAGTTATGGTCAGAATGTTTTAAAACATTCCATAGAAGTTTCATATTTAGCTGGCTTAATGGCTTCAGAGCTAGGTTTAGATGTTACTCTAGCTAAAAGAGCGGGATTGCTGCATGATATAGGTAAAGCTGTAGATCAGGAACAGGAAGGTCCTCATGCGCTAATAGGTGGAGATCTTGCTAAAAAGTATCATGAATCACCATTAGTAGTCAATGCGATAGCAGCCCATCATTCAGATGTAGAAATGCAGTCTCTTGAAGCAGTTTTAGTTCAGGCAGCAGATGCAATATCAGCAGCCAGACCAGGTGCTAGAAGAGAAACATTGGAAGCATACATTAAGAGGTTAGAAAAATTAGAAGAAATTGCAAATTCTTATGAAGGTGTAGAAAAGTCATATGCCATTCAAGCTGGTAGAGAGATTAGAATTATGGTTAAACCAGAAAAAGTTGATGACATCGGTACGATTGAATTAGCACATAATTTGGTTAAGAGTGTCGAAGAACAACTTGAATACCCAGGACAGATTAAAATTAATGTTATTAGAGAAACTAGAGCAGTAGATTTTGCAAAGTAGAAGATAGAAGTAAAGTATGTTTTGAATTTCAAAGCGTGCTTTACTTTTTTTATGCTTATAAATATTTTAGAAAAAGAACTTTGAATGATTTTACATAATATCTGTATAATACAAAATAAATATTTTAAATCAGAGAAAATTGTTACAGATATGATATTGTGATTATAAACTTAAAACAGAGTGCATGCTGAAATATATTAAATTTTTACAATTAAAAATATGTTAAAATAGAGGATTTTTAACATATATATAGAATATAAATAATGTAAACGATTAATATAATTTTCTAGGGGGAATAACAATGGAAGTATTAAAAGTATCAACAAAATCAAACCCAAATTCAGTAGCAGGAGCTTTAGCAGCAATAATAAAAGAGCAGAATGTGGCGGAAATTCAGGCAGTCGGAGCAGGGGCAATTAATCAGGCCGTTAAAGCTATAGCAATAGCACGAGGATTTATTGCACCAAGTGGCAAAGATATAGTATGTATACCGGCGTTTACTGATATACAGATAGATGGAGAGGAAAGAACTGCTATAAAATTGATAGTGCAGCCTAGATAGTTATAAATTTTGAGGAAATTGGATAAATTTTGAGTTGAAATTATTAATAAAAACGTTTATACTATAAGAGTTAAATGCTATATTTATTAATTTTTTTTATAAAGAGGTGTATGTAATGATAGAAAAAGAAGTTGTTGTTAAAAACGGTTCAGGTCTTCACGCTAGACCAGCTACATTATTAGTTAAAAAGGCTTCAGGATTTAAGTCTGACGTTAGCATAGAATACAATGGTAAGAAAGCAAACGTTAAAAGCTTAATCGGAGTTTTATCTTTAGCTGTAACTAAAGATGCTACTATTAAAGTTGTTGCTTCAGGTGATGACGAAGCTTTAGCAGTAGAAGAAATTGTAAAATTAGTTGAAAACTTAGAAGACTAATTTATATATTTTTAAAGGTTCCATATTTTTAATATGGAACCTTTCTCTATTTATAGATGAGAAATTATAATCAGAAATATTATTATTCATCTAAATTTATTATATTGCACCTGAAAAGTAGGGAAAATAAATTTAAGGCAGCTGCACAGACTATGATGTATATAATTCTTTCTAAGATAGGAATTCCCATGCATATAAAGGCAACTGCATTAAAGTCAAATAAACCGATTGATCCCCAGTTAAGGGAGCCTATCAAAACAAGTATAAAAGATAATTTATCAAATATGTTTAGTTTACACATATTACTTATCTTCCTTTCTAAAAAATAATATTTATATATTATATGTATTAAAAATACAATAATAACAAAAAGTTGAGTTTGTGTATAGATTAAGTTATTAAGCTAATCAAATATAAAAAAATTAATAATAAGTAGGAAAAGTATTGACTAAAATATGAAAAAACTATACAAAAAATAATAAAAATATACACAAAACTTTATAAAGTATGATATAATACGAATGATGAAATGAAAAGAACAAAATATATTCGTGTGGAGGTTTTTTAATGAGAAATTTATATAGTACACCATTGAATTCAAGATATGCATCAAAAGAAATGAGTTTTATTTTTTCAGATGACATGAAATTTACAACTTGGAGAAAGTTATGGATTGCATTAGCAGAAGGTGAAAAAGAACTTGGATTAAATATAACTGATGAACAGATTAAAGAATTAAAAGAGCATGTTAATGATATAAATTATGATGAAGCTGCTAAGAGAGAAAAAGAAGTAAGACATGATGTTATGAGTCATGTATATGCATATGGTCTTCAATGTCCAAATGCTAAGGGAATAATCCATTTAGGTGCTACATCATGTTATGTTGGTGATAATACAGATATAATAATTATGAGAGATGCTTTAACTTTAATTAAGAACAAGATAGTTACTGTATTAAATCATTTAAAGAATTTTGCAATAGAATATAAAGATATGCCTACATTAGGCTTTACACACTTCCAGCCTGCACAATTAACTACTGTAGGTAAAAGAGCTACTCTTTGGATGCAGGATTTAGTAATGGATATTGAAAACATCGATTTCTTATTATCAAAATTAAAGCTTAGAGGTGTTAAGGGAACAACAGGAACTCAAGCAAGCTTTATGGAATTATTTGATGGAGATGAAAGCAAGGTAAAGGCTTTAGACAAAATAGTTGCAGAAAAAATGGGATTTGAAAAGAGCTTTGGAGTTACAGGACAGACATATCCTAGAAAGCTTGATTCAATTGTATTAAATACATTATCAGAAGTTGCACAAAGTGCATATAAATTCAGTAATGACTTAAGATTACTTCAAAACATGAAGGAAATGGAAGAACCATTTGAAAAGCATCAGATAGGATCTTCAGCAATGGCTTATAAGAGAAATCCTATGAGAAGTGAAAGAATAAGTGCTTTAGCTAGATATGTAATAGTTGATGCATTAAACCCAGCTATAACAGCAGGTACTCAATGGTTTGAAAGAACACTAGATGATTCAGCGAACAAGAGATTATCTGTAGCAGAAGGCTTCTTAGCTTTAGATGGAGTATTAAATCTATACATAAATATTGCTGAAAACATGGTTGTATATGATAAAGTAATAGCATCTCATGTACAAAGGGAATTACCTTTCATGGCAACTGAAAACATAATGATGGAAGCTGTTAAGAGAGGTAAAGACAGACAGGAATTACATGAAAAGATAAGAGTTCACTCAATGGCTGCAGCACAAAGAGTCAAAGGTGAAGGTTTAGATAACGACTTAATTGAAAGAATCATAAATGATGATTCATTTGGTCTTACAAAGGAAGAAATACTTGGAGTAATAGATCCAGCTAAATTTGTTGGAAGAGCTCCAGGTCAGGTTGTGGAATTCATAGATGAATATGTAAATCCTATAATAAATGAAAATGAAGAAGCATTAAAGATAAAGAGCGAAATAACAGTATAATCATAAATGCTATAGGATAAGAGATTAAAGAAAATACAGGAATCTTATAAAATGAATATAAGATTCCTGTATTTTTGATTTATATAAAGTGAAGACCGCGAAGCTGCGGATATAATATAGGATAAATATTGCTTAATGGATAGTTAAGTTTATTATAGCTGTGGCAGCAGTAAAGACATTCACCATTTATAAGTTTGTGTGTAATAAAGCCGGTATGGAAAAAACGTCCAAGCTTTGGAGTTTTAAATTGTATCAATGTGCCTCTTGATAAATAACTGTCATCAGGCACCTTATATGCAAGTTTATTGTTAATAAGATATGAATAGAGCTCTTCAACTCGCAGCCATGCATTTGAATAAGGCTTCCATGTATAAGTTGTACTTAATCCTCCGGCATGGATTATCTGTGATGCAAAGTTTGTGCAGTCTCCACCTGATTTTTCGAAAGAAATATACTCACCATTAGGAATAAGAGCAAATCTTTCAGCGTAATTACAGGCATTTTCTATGCTGAATTTAGAAATTTCCTTTACTTTTCTTGGTGGAAAATGATAATATAGAGATCGTATTTTATTAAGCAGGGAATCTAATAATTTTGAATCAGCATCCCATATATCATATTGTCTGATAGGAAGAAAATCATCTATAATATCTAAATTATTTGTATTTAAGAAGCAGTAAAGAAGAGTATCTTCTTCCTTAGATATAAGGGCATATATTTTAATATTGTGTTTCTTAGAGTATTCAGCAATAAGTATATAATCATCAATGCTTGATGAGATTATCTTATTTATATCTGGATTTAATAGAAAAGAATCTGTAATTGATAATCTTAATTTTAATAACCTGGAATTCTGTTCGATTATCTTATATTTGAAAGAAAATTTAAAATCAGATATAATAGTGTTGTTTTTCTTATTCCATTGTGATTTAAGATCAGCTTTGGAATTTAAATATTTTAAAACACTTTCTTCAGTAAAATGGGATAAATCAGGAAGTGTATTTAAAGATGAATAGGGGAAATAAATTAAATTACATAAATCATAAAGATTTTTTCTTAGAAACAATGATATCACTTCTATGATATTATTATAATTATATATATTTATAATAATATGTGTGTATACATATGCAGTATATAAATAATTACTGAATCTACAGATAATGTACTATCTATTAAGCTTTTGTTAAGATTAAGAGGATATATTATTAAAAGTTTAAAATGAAAAATAGATGGAATATAGCCAATTTTTAATATAGATTCAATAAAAATGAGGAATAAGTAGATACAATTATAAATAATATGTTATAATTGCAAGGTGGTAAAAAATCGTATAAACATATAGTGTTTTACAAAATACTGTATTATTTAATAAAAGCAAAATTTGATTATTTATATAATTATCAAATACATAAAGATTTAAAAAAAGGAGCTATCAAAAGCAATGCAGGAATTATCTAACGTATTAGCTGGTAAATATAATGAGATTATTGAAAAGATAACTAGCTTTTCAAATGAATATCTTAATGATGACTATAAAAATATTTGCATAGAAGCTGCAAAAGCATTATTTTTAAACAACGAAGAACAAGTTAAAAAGGGTAAGAGCTTTTCATGGGGAGCTGGTATTGTACACGCTATAGGAACTGTGAATAATTTATTTGATGCTAAAAATGACTTATATATGAAAGCACTTGATTTATATAAGGAATTTGGTGTAAGCAGCAGTACTGGATCAAGTAAATCAAAAGAAGTAAGAAAATTATTAAATTTAGATGAAAACAGTGAAAAGTGGACTATTAAGAAATCACATTCTTCTGAAGAAGCAGAAAGCGAAGCAGCAGTCACGGTTGAAAAAACATCTGAAAAAAATGATGATTCTGATACTTTTAAATTTGCTGTAAGCAGAAATTTTGTTGTGGCCCAGAAAATTGCAGATAAAGCATGGAGAGAAAAGAACTACAACAGCAAGGCAAAATACGCTAAAGAAGCATTAAGCATATATGAAGATTGTCCTGATGCGTATATAATCTTATCAAAAGATTCTAGATTAAGCGATTCAGAAAAGAAAGAATTATTAGAAAAAGCAGTTAAGGCAGCTCAGAATGTATTAAAGATAACTGAATTAAAAGATACAGATTCAAGATTATTTAGATTACCAATTGCTGAGCCATTTTTTGGTGCAAAGTATACTTTAGCTCTTCATTTATGGGAAATGAACGAAAGAGAAGAAGCTATAAGAAACTTAAATGACGTATTGACATATAACAGAAAGGATAATCTGTTATCAAGAGGTATACTTACAAGCTGGATGATTATTGAAGGAAAGCTTGATGAAGCACAAGAAATATTAGCAAGATGTGAGCATGATTATTTAGTTGACACAAACTATAATAGAGCAGCACTTTTATTTAAGAATGGAAAAATAAGAGAAGCAGAAAGTGCATTGAGAAAAGCTTACAAGAGAAATCCATTTGTTATTGATTACTTAACAAAATCTAGAACTATTAAGGATGTCAAGACAGCTATAAGACCAGGAAGTCAGGAAGAAGCTATGAGATATGCCAAGTTAGGTTTAGAAGTATGGAATGATTCTGAAATGACTACATGGTTAAAATCAATGAAAAGGGATTTTGAAATATTAAATTTCTAACATAAATATATTTACAGATATTAGATTATATGGTAATATAGAAACATAAAATTAAATATTAATCTTCAGGGCAGGGTGTGATTCCCTACTGGCGGTATAGCCCGCGAGCTTGTAATGAGCTGATTCGGTTAAATTCCGAAGCCAACAGTATAGTCTGGATGAAAGAAGAAAAATTATTAGATATGTTTTATGTTTCTATAAGACAGTTATTTGATTTGTATTTATGTCCTGAACTTTTGTTCAGGATTTTTTTGTTTTAGCAATTACATATGTATTTGAAAGATATATTAAATAAATACCACACTAAGATAGCTGTTTATTTAAATATTTAAGGTTGCAATTAGCAGAATTAAATAATAAATATTATGCGTATAGATAAAATCGAATGCTAAATTAAGCTGATAAAAACATAAAAGTATATAATTATAAAATTAATAAATTGAACTCTGAAGGTTTAACCTTTGGAGTTTTTTATTTTTAAAAAATGAATGTCAGTCAGGAAGGGATATTATGGATGAATTTTATATGGAAAGAGCATTAGAATTAGCAAAAAATGGAGAAGGAATGGTAAATCCAAATCCTATGGTAGGAGCTGTTATAGTAAAGGATAATAGAATTATAGGTGAGGGATTCCATGAAAAATATGGAGAGTATCATGCTGAGAGAAATGCAGTAAAAAATGCTACAGAAGATGTTGAAGGAGCAACTATATATGTCACATTGGAGCCATGTGCTCATTATGGAAAGACTCCGCCATGTGTAGATCTGCTGATTGAAAAGAAATTTAAGAGAGTAGTAATAGGAATGACTGATCCAAATCCATTAGTCAGTGGAAAGAGCATTGAAAAGCTTAAGAAAAATAATATTGAAGTTATTGCAGGCGTAAAAGAAAAAGAATGCAGGAGGCTTAATGAAATATTTATAAAATATATCACAACAAAAATTCCTTTTGTAATAATGAAAACAGGAATATCAATGGATGGAAAGATCGCCACATATACTGGTGAATCACAATGGATAACAAGTGAGGAATCAAGACTGCATAGTCACGAACTTAGAAAAAGGATGTCTGGAATTATGGTTGGCATAAATACAGTGTTAAGTGATAATCCTATGCTTACATATAGAGGAGAATATAAAGGGAATGATCCAGTAAGGATAATAGTAGACAGCAAGCTGAAAATACCGTTAGAAAGCAACGTAATCAAATACAATGATGGAAATACAATAGTTGCATGCATAGAAAACTGTAGTGTGGAAAAGAAAGATAAATTAGAGCAGTCGGGGGTAAAAGTTATAGAAACGTCTCCTATTAATGGAAGGGTAAACTTAAAGGAATTGATGATAAAACTTGGAGCTGAAAGGATTGATTCAATCTTAATAGAAGGAGGAGGAACATTAAATTTTTCAGCACTAAAAGAAGGCATTGTAGATAAGGTAAGATTTTATATAGCACCAAAGATAATTGGAGGAGAAAATAGCAGAAGCAGTATAGCTGGAAAAGGATTTTCAAGTCTTAAGGACTGTATATATATTAAAGATATATCTTATAAGCAGATAGGAAATGAAATAATGGCAGAAGGATATGTTTCAAAGGAGGCTTATTGATGTTTACAGGAATAGTAGAAGAAGTTGGCACTATTAAAGAGATATCTCTTGGAAGAGGCTTTGGAATTATTGAAATTAACTGTTCAAAGGTTCTTGAAGAAACAAGGATTGGTGACAGCATAGCAGTAAATGGTATCTGCCTTACAGTAAATAAACTTAATGGAAAATCATTTACAGCAGATGTAATGGGTGAAACATTAAACAGGACAAACCTTGGCAGCTTAAAAAGTGGACAAGTAGTAAATCTTGAAAGAGCATTAAAGATGAGCGACAGGCTTGGAGGGCATATTGTAAGCGGACATATTGATGGAAAAGGTAAGATTGTATCTATTGAGAAGAAAGAGGATGGAACGTGGTTTACCATAAGTGCAGATAAAGATGTCCTGAAATATATAATTTTTAAAGGTTCAGTTGCAATTGATGGAATAAGCCTTACAACGGCATATGTAGATGATGAGGTATTTAAGGTATCTGTAATACCTCATACACTAGAAAATACAATACTGTCATATAAAAGTGAAGGATGTGATGTGAATCTTGAAAATGACCTTGTAGGTAAATATATAGAACGATTTTCAATATTAAAAAGTGAAGAAAATAAGAAAGAAGAAAGCAGAATAACAATTGATTTTTTAAGAGAAAATGGCTTTTAATATCTGAGTTTGAAGATAGTTTGAAAGTATTTTACATGGGGTAAAAAACCGCACAATAATAAAGTTATATTTTTTAGTTGAAAAGAGGAATGGACAATGAATTTTAGTGAAATAAATGAGGCAATTGAAGATTTAAAAAATGGAAAGATGATAATAGTTGTAGACGATGAAGGACGTGAAAATGAAGGTGATCTTGTAATTCCTGCGGAAGCTGTTACAGGAGAAAGCATAAATTTTATGATTAAATATGCCAAAGGTCTTGTATGCGTTCCTATTGAAGAGGAAATAGCAGAAACGTTAAAGCTTAATCCTATGGTTGAAAAAAATACTGATAATCATGAAACAGCTTTTACAGTATCTGTTGACCATATTGATACAGAAACAGGAATATCAGCGTTTGAAAGAGCCCTAACGGTGAAAAAGCTAATTTCAAGCACTGAACCTATGGATTTTAGAAGACCAGGGCACATATTCCCTCTTATAGCTAAGAAAAACGGTGTGTTAGAAAGAACTGGACACACAGAAGCAGGTGTTGATCTTGCAAAACTGGCAGGATTTAAAGGGGCTGCTGTAATCTGTGAGATAGTAAAAGATGATGGAACAATGGCAAGAAGGGATGACTTATTTGAGTTTGCATTTAAGCACGATTTAAAGATTATTACTATAGAAGACCTAATAAAATATAGGATTGAAAATGAGAGCAGTGTAACAAAAGAAATAGAAGCAAATCTTCCAACTAAATATGGAGAATTTAAGGTAACTGCATATAAGGAGAATAATACTGATAAGTGTCATCTTGCACTTATAAAAGGTGATATAAGAAACTGTGACAATATCCTTGTAAGAATCCATTCAGAATGTCTTACAGGTGATGCACTTGGATCAAGAAAATGTGACTGTGGTGAGCAGTATGATGCGTCAATGAAAATGATAGCAGAAGAAGGATGCGGTGTTCTATTATATATGAAGCAGGAAGGAAGAGGTATAGGCCTTTTAAACAAATTAAAGGCATATGCACTTCAGGATAAAGGATTTGATACTGTAGATGCAAACAGGGAATTGGGCTTTGAAGATGATATGAGGGATTACAAAGCAAGTGCAGATATGCTAAAGGAACTTGGAATAAATAAGGTGAGATTAATTACAAACAATCCTGAAAAAATAGAAGGAGTTGAAAAGTATGGGATTCAGGTAAGCGAAAGAGTTCCTATAGAAATCAATGCAAATAAATATGATATTGGATACTTAAAAACAAAAAAGAAGAGGATGAGACATTTATTAAACGTATAAGTTTATTAAATATATATAAGACACTTTAAATAAGAAATTTATAGTTGATATGGAGGAAAGAAAGATGAATACATTTGAAGGAAAACTAGTAGCAGAAGGATTAAGATTTGCAATAGTAGTAGGAAGATTTAATGAATTTATTGGAGGAAAGCTTTTAGATGGAGCTTTAGATGGATTGAAAAGACATGGTGTTAAGGAAGAAGATATAGATGTTGCATGGGTACCAGGAGCATTTGAAATACCTCTCATAGCAAAGAAAATGGCTAAGAATGATAAATATGATGGTGTAATATGTCTTGGAGCTGTAATAAAGGGTTCAACTTCACACTATGACTATGTATGTAGTGAGGTTTCAAAGGGAATTGCAAGTGTATCTCTTGAGAGTGAAAAACCTGTAATGTTTGGAGTACTTACAACAAACAATATTGAACAGGCAATTGAAAGAGCAGGAACAAAGGCTGGAAATAAGGGATATGAATGTGCAGTTTCAGCAATAGAAATGGCTAACTTAATAAGAACTCTTAAATAAAAAAAGACTCCTATTGTTTTTAGACAATGGGAGTCTTTTTGTAAAATTAAGAATCATGAAAAGTTTTTAAACTCATTAAAGATAAAAGTATATATGCTGTAAATTAAAACTTTCAATAATTAGTACTAGAAATTTTGTGAATTTAATACTATAAAATTAAAGAAATTTTATCACAACATATTGATTATTTAGATTCAAAACTTTGACATTTTGTTTCAGCATAAATTTGAGGACTATTTCCAGAAACATTTATAGACTGTAAATCACAAAGACTATTGCAGTTGTGAGTACAGCTTTCAACTTTACAGATAAGACAGTCACATTGACCGCTGCTATTGCTATTAGATGTTAAATCACTATATAATGCTTTATTCAAAAATGAACCACAGCATGTGCCACAATCACTACTTGCATTTAGACCGCCAATATCTACTCTGTTAGAAAAACAGACACCACTTTTATTATGTGAACAGTTATTTACATCACAATTAATCTTTTGCACAAAAAACACTCCTTTAATTATCTATTTATTTGCTAAAATATCTGTCTAATAAACCTTTAAATGCTCTTCCATGTCTTGCTTCATCTTTACACATTTCGTGAACTGTATCATGAATTGCATCTAAATTATTTTTCTTAGCTAAAGTTGCAAGGTCCTTTTTGCCTTGACAGGCTCCGAATTCTGCCTCAACTCTTGCACTTAAATTAGATTTAGTACAAGGAACTACAACTTCACCTAAAATTTCAGCAAACTTTGAAGCATGTTCTGCTTCTTCCCAGGCAATTCTCTTATAAGCTTCTGCAACTTCAGGATATCCTTCACGGTCAGCCTGACGTGACATAGCTAAATACATACCTACTTCAGTACATTCACCAGTGAAATTAGCTCTTAAAGCTTCTAATATTTCGTCGTCTAAACCTTCAGCAATTCCAATATGATGTTCGTCTGCAAAATTTAACTCATCGCTCATTTCTTTAAATTTATCAGCAGATGCCTTACAGATTGGGCATACTTCTGGTGGGGTATCACCTTCATGAATATAGCCGCAAACAGTACAAATAAATCTTTTCATCAATAATTCCTCCATACAATAATTTTTCTAGGTAAAACAACCTCAATATTAGTATTACCTTTTTTAATAAAAATATTATTAGGTATATGTAATTTAAATACTTGGTAATTACAATATATTTAATGGGTGATTACTAAAAAGTACCTGATTGTTTAAAGAGATATTGATAATCCATAGAAATTTAACTTTAAATAAAAAGATAGAGACGTACTTAATATTATAAATCCAGTTACATTTTATAATTCAAGAAGATTGGATTTAGATTTTGAGAAAATATTAATAACTATTTTTATCTTTATGCTTAAAGAATTTGTGATACAATTTATGAAAAGGCTGAAAGGAAGACATAAGAAGAGGAATCTACAATTGCTGAAGCAATGAAAATGTATTTAAATGTTAACTAAAAGCCTGGTATTGAAAGCAAGGGGGAAGTTAATAGTATGAAAAAAGATTGTGATGAGAATAGAAGATCATTTTTTACTAATAAGAAGATTAGAATATCAATATGCTTATTTGTCATAAGTGGAATACTATTATTAGCAGCAAAGAATATATCAGAGTTTGGACAGATGTATTATAAATATGTTTATAAGCTGCTGTTAAATACAGCAGGCAGAGTATTTTCGCTATTTCCTTTTTCAGTTTATGAATTTATTCTTATTGGATTTTCATTATACTTTATATACGGAATATTAAAGTATTCGATTTATATATTTAAAAAGGATATTACAATAAAAAAAGCAATAATTGAAGGCTGTACAAATTTATTATTGTATGTTTCTCTATTTATTTTTCTAAATATGATAGGACAGAGTATAAACAGTTTCAGGCCTAGTTTTGCATCATTATCAGGTATAAATGTTAATGAGGTGAATGAAGAAGACCTAATAGATGTCTGCAAGACAATAAGGGATCGATTGAATACATTAAATGATATAATAGAGAAAGATAATTATGGGTTATTAGTTTTGGATGAAGATACAGGTAAAAAGGGTATAGAGAATATGAATGCGTTATCAAATAAATATTCATGCTTAAAGGGGTTC
The DNA here is from genome assembly GCA_023399035.1 of Bacillota bacterium. Taxonomy (GTDB): domain Bacteria; phylum Bacillota; class Clostridia; order Clostridiales; family Clostridiaceae; genus Clostridium. The sequence continues at coordinate 32,816 of JAEWQX010000214.1, forward strand.
TACCCTAATCCAAAAGCATATGTGTTTTCAAATATAATGTCATATCAGCTTCTGCAGGGAGAAACAACATTTACAATAGAAGCAAATTACAATAAGGATATGGCGGAAAGCAATATTCCAAGTACAATATGTCATGAACTAAGTCATATACAGGGATTTAATAATGAAAATGAAGCAAATTACATAAGTTTTTTAGCATGCATAAATTCTGAATACAATGAGTATCAGTATAGTGGATATCTCATGGCTTATGTTTACTGCATGAACGATTTATATTATTTTAATGAAGAAGCATTTAATGATATTAATGATGGATTGTCATCAGATGTGAAAAATGAAATAAAAATGGATACGGCATTCTGGAGAAAATATAAGGGAGGAATTTCAAAGGTATATAATAAAGTATATGATGTCCTTTTGAAAATTGGTGGTCAGGAAGACGGAATTAAAAGCTACAATGGAGTTGTTAAGCTTATTGTATCAACATATAAAGAAGAATGGCAGTGATACTAAAATTATAAATATTACGGAATATCATAAAGTAATAAAGTTAGTCAATGTATTAGAAAGAATAGAAGTTATGTAATGTATTAGGAACACATAGAAATCATAAAAGAATATATGAATTTAAAAGAGCTCATGCATATAAGTAGTGCAGGGCTCTTTTTCATCGTAAATTTATATGAACAATATTTTAAAACATATCTATTTAAAGTTTCATTTGAATATATTAAGTAGTATCAGGGATAATTTTAAATTATGTTGATTGAAGAGAGGCTGCAGACATGAAAGAAAAAAATAATTTTTTAATTAATCTGATAATAAATAAAAGAAAGATAATTGAAAAGGTATTTATAATTCTTGTTATTATAAGTGTTATATTATTTCCCCTTGTAAAGGTTAATTATGATCTTACAGAATATCTTCCAGAGACAGCTAAGTCAAAAATCGGAATCAATATTTTGGAAGATGAATTTGGATATCCTGGGACAGCAAGAATTATGATTGAAAATGTATCAATTTATGAAGCAAAATTACTAAAGGATAAAATAGAAAATGTAAACGGAGTGGATATGGTTTTATGGGCAGACAGCATTACTGATATATATCAGGGAAATAACTTTATAGATTATAAAAATTTAAAGGATTATTACAATGATAACTGCGCAGTAATGGATGTTACATTTGATGAAGGTGATAGCAGTTCCATAACCTCAAAAGCTATAGATGAAATAAAAAAAATAACAGGAGATAAAGGATATTTCTGCGGGCCGGCAGTTGAAAGTAAATCTCTTAATGAAACATTGAGCAGGGAAATTGGTATAGCTATGGTAATGGCAGTTGTTCTTATTGCGATAATATTATGCCTGACAACAACATCATGGTTTGAACCATTTTTATTTCTAATGGTAATGGGAATTGCAATAATAATTAATATGGGAACGAATATTATTTTTGGGACAATATCATTTCTTACTTTCAGTATAGCAGCAATACTTCAGCTTGCAGTTGCAATGGATTATTCAATTTTTCTATTACATTCATTCACAAGAGAAAAAGCAAAGGGACAAAGCAGTATTGAGGCTATAGGAAATGCCATAAAATTATCGACTTTATCAATTTTATCAAGTGGAGCGACTACAATAGTAGGATTTTTAGCATTAACTCTCATGAAATTTTCTATAGGAATGGACATGGGACTTGTACTAGCAAAAGGAATAGTAATAAGTATAATAACTGTACTTGTTTTAATGCCCTCACTGATATTAAGATTTGCAGATAAGATAGAAAAAACATCTCATAAATTATTTATACCTCCCTTTAGAAAGTTTGCAGAAAGTATATATAAGCTTAAAGGAATAATTATAGTATCAATTATAATAATTACAGTCCCAGCTTATGTATCGCAGAATATGAACAGTTTTCTTTATGGAAATGAATCACTTGGAGCAAGTGAAGGAACAAAAGTATATTCTGATTCTCAAGAGATAAATAAGCATTTTGGAAGAAGCAATCTTCTAATAGTTCTCATACCTAATACATCAAATGTAAAAGAAAAAGAACTTACAGAAAAGCTAGAAGATCTTTATTATGTCAAATCTGCGACATCACTTGCAAATAAGCTTCCAGAAGGAATACCGGAGAGGATACTTCCAAAGAAGACTACAAGCCAGCTTCATACAGAAAATTATGCAAGAATCCTTCTTTATACAAAGACAAAAGGTGAAAGTGATATGGCGTTTAAGGCAGCAGATGAGATAACAGATATAGTTAAGGAGTATTATCCAGATGATTATCATGTTCTTGGAGTTACAACATCTACTCAGGATATAAAAGAAATTATAACAAAGGATTATAATGATGTTAATTATATTTCGCTTTTGGGAGTAGCAATTGTAATATTATTTGCATTTAAATCAGCAATAATACCTGTAATAGTAATAATTCCAATAGAAATTGCAATATTTATTAACATGGGTATACCTTATGTTAATGGAGAAAAGATGATTTATATGGGATATATAATTGTAAGTTCACTTCAGCTTGGAGCAACTATAGATTATTCAATATTACTTACAAATAATTATCTTGAACTTAGAAAAGAAAATAATGCAAAAGAAAGTGCAGTATCTGCTATATCAAACAGTGCATTATCTATTTTTACATCAGGAACTATTCTGACAACAGTGGGATATGGACTTTATTTTGTATCATCAGTTGGTGCAATAGCAGATATAGGAAGGCTTGTAGGCAGAGGTGCACTTTTAAGTATGGCTCTTGTTCTTGGAGTGCTTCCAATACTTCTTAGAATTACTGATAAAATAATTATAAGAAAAAAGAAAATAAATATTAAAGGAATAAAACTATTTAAAAAGAAAGAAAAAGTAAAAACAGATGAGAATAATAAGGCAGAAAATAAATCTTTATATGAAAATGAGAAACAAATTGACAACAAAAATAAGACAGCCATAAAGAAGGATGATGGAAATGTTAAAAAGGAATAAAATCATTTCATTTTGTACAAGTATTATTCTCCTAATTTCTTTAAATGGTATCAATGCTTATGCAGCTCCAGCTAAAGTGTCTATAGATGAAGCTGTTTATGCAAACCTTGATTATTATGGAAATGTATCAGATATAAGTATTGTTAAAGGGGTAAGCTTAAATGGAGTTAATGAATTTACTGATTATGGAGAGTACAAGGATATAATAAACATGAGTAACTATGTAGAACCCCAGTTAGATGATGATTCTGTAACATGGAGTATGGGTGATTGTGATCTTAAAGAACGGTTTTATTATGAGTGTATTCCAAGAAGCAATGATATAGAAATACCATGGACATTTGATGTAAGTTATAAATTAAACGGAGTACCACAAAATGCAGAGGATATTGCAGGTAAATCTGGTCTTGTTGAGATAACTGTAAAAGCGATACCTAATGATAATATTTCAGATTATTATAAAAACAATATGATGCTTCAGGTAATATGTCTTATAAACATGGACGAAACATTAAGTATTGAAGCACCAGGTGCACAGCTGCAGTCAGCAGGAACCTATAAGGGAATTGTATTTTTAGGACTGCCAGGTGAAGAGAGCACATTTGAGATGAGGATAGGAACTGATTCCTTTGAAAGTTCAGGAATAGAGATGACAATGATACCAGGAACAACAGACCAGCTGAAACAAATTAAAGATTTAAAAGAAGCAAAGGATACGGTAAAAGATTCACTAGATTCAATAAATGAAAGTTTAAATAGTGTTTTCAGTACATTTGGAAGTATGTCAGATGGTCTTGATAAGATAAAAAATGGATTGAATGAATTGAATGAAACCCGTGAAAATATAAATAGCTCTACAGATGAAGCTTATGAAAATACAGATGAACTTATTGGAAAACTGGATCAAATCAATAATGAAGTAAATACGATTCTCCCATATTTCACAACAGCGTCTCAGTATATAACTGATGTGAATGGAGAGGCTAATGATATGATAAATACAGCATTAGAATTACGGTCTCAGATAGCAAAATATAAAGTTTCACTGGACAGCATAAAATCATTAATAACAAAGTATCAGAAAATGATAAATAATCTTTCAAGACTTGATGATGATACTCATGATGCATTTAATGAACTAAAAGATGAACTTGATGATTTGCAGAACAATACAGATGATATGTCAGATGATTTGAATAAGATAAAGAAGGATATAGATGAATTAAAGGATAAAGTTAATGATATAGAAACCAGGATTAATGATGTTAAAAATAATGTTCAGAATGAAACAATAAAGAGTGCAGTTAACAAAGCAGCAGATACATGTGATGAAATAGACAATACTCTAAATAAGATTTATGATGGAACAAAAGATATTGAAAATATTGTTGACAGTGCAGGAAGCATTTCATTGGCATTAAAAGATGTAATTGATGTGGGAGATAAATATTATGATGAAGTAAACAATCAAAGTGATAATACATCTGAACTTTTAAAACAGCTTAAGAAGGTAACTACAAATATGATAGATACATTAGATACAACAGATAAATCAGTTCAAAATATTCAGTCATTAAATGATACTGCAAATGATTATTATGATGACTGTGTATCTGTTTTAAAACTGACTCAAAATCTAAGTGCCAGCGTTAATAATGCTGTAAATGATACATCTAAGCTTATTGGATCTATAGAGACTTTACTTAGAGATAATCAAGAAAAATTAAATTTTTCAACTAAGGACACCCTTGATGCATTGGTGGAACTTATCGATAAGGGAATAGACATGACAGATGAGTCAGATACGTTAAATAATTCTAATAATATTATTAAAAATACACTTGATGATGAAATTAATAAAATTGAAGATGACAGCAATATTTTAAATATGGATTATGAAGAATCGCTGAAGTCATTTACTTCAGATAAAAATCCATCACCAGAAAGTGTGCAGGTAATAATGAGGACACAGGAAATAACAATAGATGATAATGATGAATCAAATGAGGATCTGGAAAATGAAAAAGCTGATGATGGAATAATAGGAAGGATTTTAAATATATTTAAAAAAATATGGCAGTCATTATAGACAAATATATATTAACTTTTTAGACAGATTATGAATTAGAGTTCATAATCTGTTTTATTTGGTAAAGTAAGGAACATGAATTTTTTTATTATATTGATAAATTATCATATGTATTTGTATTGGAACAAAGACAATCCTTAATCCATATAAAAGTTTCTTTTATGGATTTATGATGAACAGAATTAGCATCAAATTTAAATAATGTGAAAATTATCTGAACGCAGTAACCAACACCTAATGCTGTTATTATAGTACCTATTCCAACATATCCGCCTAGAAACCAGCCAGCAGTCATCGCACATAGTTCAATTATACCTCTGATTATTTTAACAGGTTTTTTAGTAATTCTGGTCAAAGCAACCATAAGTCCATCTCTTGGACCACATCCAAGTCCGCAGCTCATATATAGATAAGTACCTAATGCTAGAAGAAACATTCCAATAATCATCATTATTATTCCAGTAAAGAAATTGTTGCAGAAAGGGATAAAGTTGAAATATGTTATCCAGTCTATAAAGATACCCATAAGAATAGTGTTTAGAATTGTTCCAATTCCTAAATTTACACCTAAAAACATGCTGAAAGCAACAACTATAAGTCCTACTACTATACATGCTCCTCCAATAGATAGTGGTGTTATTTTTGACAATCCTTGATGAAGGACATCCCAAGGACTGAGTCCAAGATTAGAATTTATAGTCATTACAACACCAATAGAAGCGACTATAAATCCGAGAATGAGTTTAAAAAATGTTTCATATAAAATTTTCATATTGTACTCCTCAAAGTTTTTCT
>JAEWQX010000079.1 GCA_023399035.1 Bacillota bacterium
TTTAATTATACTATGAATATTTTTCCTATTAGAATATATTGTAATAAAATTAATATTATAAAAAAATTTAAAATAAATTTCTATATTTCTTATTTTAATTCTCTTATGTTAAATACTCTTTATTAAATATCCATAATAACTGTTCATTTTCACTGACTTTCTTACAATAAATCTCTATGATGAAATAAGTAAACTAATGATAAATTTATTCTTATACAACAAAAAAACATCTAACAAAAGTTAGATGTTCTTGGCGGAGATTCCGGGATTTGAACCCGGGCGCCAGTTGCCCGACCTACGCCCTTAGCAGGGGCGCCTCTTCAGCCACTTGAGTAAATCTCCATATGCCCTCAAAATGAGTTCTTATATTTTATTTAAATGGCGGAGAGATAGGGATTCGAACCCTAGGTACCCGTGAAGGTACGCCGGTTTTCAAGACCGGTGCCTTAAACCAACTCGACCATCTCTCCATGTCTCACGACAAGATTTATTATAGCAATCATATTTAATTCTGTCAACACATTTTCTTCAATTTTTTTTCTATTTTATTTACTATTTATTTTTACGTTAAAACTCATTAAATTATCATATATAATTTTATTGCTTATCATTATATTATATTCTTTTTTCATTATTTTTGACTTTATAGAATCATAACTCTCATAACTGTGCATGTTGAGTTAATAATTAAGTTTTTTATATATCTAGCATAATCTAATTTAAAATCAAAAATATTTCCTCTAGATCACTTCTTATATTATTATTACATAATACTTTGCAATACCTATATTTTAAAATATTTATATGAATTTACTAAAAATATAAAAGCTCAATAATTTTCTCTATAAAAAAACATCTAGTATAAAACTAGATGTTTCTGGCGGAGAATCCGGGATTTGAACCCGGGCGCCAGTTGCCCGACCTACGCCCTTAGCAGGGGCGCCTCTTCAGCCACTTGAGTAATTCTCCTCATCCCTCATAATATCTGCCAATTTAATTTTTTGTAAAAAAAAATGGCGGAGAGATAGGGATTCGAACCCTAGGTACCCGTGAAGGTACGCCGGTTTTCAAGACCGGTGCCTTAAACCAACTCGACCATCTCTCCATGTCTTACGACAAGATTTATTATATCAGCCAAAATAATTTATGTCAACACTTTTTCTACAATTTTTTTATTATTATAAACTGTTATAGTAATCATTATATAAAATATCTGCCTTAGTATGCTTTAACATAAAATCTATAAGAATTTTAACGTATTTCATTTCATGTTCATAAATCTAAAATTATATAACTATCTTTAAATATTCTTCTTTAAATTAATAAAAACTGTATTGAATCAAGAATAAACTTAATTCAATACAGTATATTTTTTATATTTAAACTATTTGATTATGCTCTTTCCACCCATGTATGGTCTTAATGCTTCTGGAATGTTTATGCTTCCATCTTCATTTAAGTTATTTTCTAAGAAAGCAATAAGCATTCTTGGTGGTGCAACAACTGTGTTATTTAATGTATGAGGGAAGTATTTCTTTCCATCTTCACCATTTACACGAATCTTTAATCTACGTGCTTGAGCATCTGAAAGGTTTGAACAGCTTCCAACTTCGAAGTATTTCTTTTGTCTTGGAGACCAAGCTTCAACATCAAGAGATTTAACCTTTAAGTCTGCTAAGTCACCTGAACAGCATTCAAGAGTTCTTACTGGAATATCTAATGATCTGAATAAATCAACTGTGTTTCTCCATAACTTATCAAACCATTCCTTGCTTTCTTCTGGCTTACATACAACTATCATTTCTTGTTTTTCAAATTGATGTATTCTGTAAACTCCTCTTTCTTCAATTCCATGAGAACCTTTTTCTTTTCTGAAACATGGTGAATAACTTGTTAAAGTTTGAGGAAGAGTCTTTTCATCAACGATAGTATCTATGAACTTACCTATCATTGAGTGTTCACTTGTTCCTATTAAGTATAAATCTTCACCATCTATTTTATACATCATTTCTCCCATTTCTTCAAAGCTCATAACGCCAGTAACAACGCTGCTTCTTATCATAAATGGAGGTATAACATATGTAAATCCTCTATCTATCATAAAATCTCTTGCATATGAGATTACTGCTGAATGAAGTCTTGCGATATCTCCCATTAAGTAATAGAATCCGCTTCCAGCAACTTTTCTAGCACTATCAAGATCTATTCCATTGAATTTTTCCATTATATCTGTGTGATAAGGTATTTCGAAGTCTGGAACTACTGGTTCACCAAACTTTTCAACTTCAACATTTTCACTATCATCTTTTCCTATTGGAACTGATGGATCGATTATGTTTGGAATCTTCATCATTCTTTCTTTAACTTCATCTTGTAATCTGCTTTCTTCAGCTTCTAAGTTAGCTAAAGTTTCTGCATCCTTATTTACTTGTTCCTTTAAAGCTTCAGCTTCTTCTCTTTTTCCTTGACCCATTAAGGCACCAATCTGCTTAGAAATTGTCTTTCTATTTGATCTTAATGCATCTGCATCAGTTTGAGCCTTTCTAGCTTTTTTATCAAGTTCAATAACTTCATCAACAAGCTGTAGCTTATGATCTTGGAATTTCTTTTTTATATTTTCTTTTACTATGTCTGGGTTTTCTCTAACAAATTTTAAATCTAACATGATAACCTCCAAAATGTTTATTAATTATTTATTGCATATTTAAATGTATAAAAAAATTCGCCTCTATTACAGCCTAAAAAGGCTATAATAGGACGAATAAAATCCGCGTTGCCACCTAATTTGCCAATATTACATATTATTAGATATAAATATACTGACCTCTTTAAAATATGCTGTAAAGGGCATAAACCTTCTGACTTATCGCCAGCAGCTCTAAAAGTGGAAAGACTTATAATAATCACCGGTTCACACCACCCACCGGCTCTCTTAAGATATTAATAAATCGTAGCTTTTATAATAACGCCTATTTAAAATATTGTCTAATCAGTAGTATATATCTATTTAAAAATTTTTACAAGTAGTTTTCTATTTTTGTATTAAATAGCCTTCTTGTTTTTATAAATTTACATTAAAAATTAATCATCTATTTTTTTAGTACATACTATATCTATTCCACTGTTAATGATATTCGTACATATTATATCACCAATATCTACAGGAGTACTAATATAAATTCTGCTTAAGACCTTTGATAGTTCTTTCCATAATTTTTTTTCTATAGGCTTAGTACTCTTTACTGAAACCACCTTATAATTAGGATTTCCCTTTACTCTGACTAAGCTTGTAAAAATATCTTTATCACTCATATTAATACCCTCCAGCTAAATTTCAGAAAATTCTTTTATTCTTCCCACTAATACTTTAGATTCCATTGAATCATCAACTATGTTTAAAACATCCTTATCCATTTCTCTAGCAAGGATTTTTATTATTTTCATATTGCAGTAAGCACCATTGCAGCTTCCAAGACCAATTCCTGTACGTCTCTTAACACCTTCTACAGTTCTTGCTCCAAGAGGTCTTCTTATACAGTCAACTATTTCACCTTCAGATATACAGTTACAGCTGCATATTATATTTCCATACCTAGAATCTAATTTTATGATTTCATTTCTTTCATCTTTGCTCATATTCTTGAATACATAAATATCACGCTTTTTATCAATATAATCCTTCTTTTCTGTTATATTCATACTTGTTTTCAGTACTGCTTCTATCTTCTGAGCAATTGCAGGTGCTATAGTTATCTTAGCATAGTGACTTCCTCTTACTTTTATATAACCTTCTTCGAGTTTATTTTCTTCTATACATACGCTGTCCTTACTATAAGTTTCTGTAAAAATATTCGCTACTGTATGTTTATCTATATCAGGTATTATATTTTTACATAAGTTAAGGCCTTTTTCCATATCTAATGAATCAAATCCCTTAATCCCAATTAAACTTCCATTTGAGGCAGTAGGAATATCTATTATAAATGCACTCTCATCAATTTCATTGATAATTATATTATTCATATGATTATCAAGCTTATCATTAAATAATATATAATTCATTTTTCTGCTTATTATAGAATTTTGATTATCCTCATTATTATCAGAGAAAATTTCATTAGGTATTGTATTAACCACAAATTTGCACGTAAATTTATTTTTATTTGTAGTAACCTTAAATCCTTTTGAGATACTTCTTATATCTATAACCCTTTCTTCTAATCTGAAATTGACTCCATTATCAGCAGCTACTTCTGCATATGATATCGCTAAATTATATGGCGATATAACAGCTGTATTTTCACAATATAATGCCTTGCTATACTTAGCCTTTAAATTAGGTTCTATATCCCTTATTGCACTTTCTTCGATAATATGTACACCTGATATTGCTCGTGTCTTTGCTCTGTTGTACATGTTTTCTAATCGTTCATTTCCATATTCATTATTGGAAATTCTTAATGCTCCAACTTTCTTGTATGGTATTTGAAATTTTTTGCAATGTTCTTCTATAAGTTTTCTTCCCTCTTTTTCAAGTGAAGCCATTACACAATCTGAAGTCTCAGAACCATCATAAATTACTGCAGTATTTACGAAAGAAATATCGTTTGCTACATCGTAATCTTTTTCTATTAAAGCTATATTAATATTATATTTGGAAAGTTCATATGCCACTGCACATCCAATTATACCGCCGCCTAAAATCAATACATCATAATCCATTATGAATTCCTCCTAATCCGAAACTATAAAATTCTTAGCCTTTAGTTCTGATATAATTGCCTCAATATCTTCACTTGTATCTGCAGCTATAGTGTGTAAATGAACTCCATTAGTCAATACTGATAATAAACGTGCTTTCTGCTTGCTATATCTACTTATAAATTTATTTAATTCATTAAGATTCTTAACCATCAATACACCTTTTATTTCACCGTATAATGGATGCTCTACAATAACATCTTCTATAGTTCCACCATACTTAATTACTGTACTCATTTCTTCAAACATTTCTGCTTCTTTATGATTTACAGCAATTATTGTTTTTACTTTTCCATCATTTCTGTTAACTATATACCCATCTGGAGTTGCCATTATATTCATGCCCTTTGCTCGTAATATAGCTATATCTCTTACTATTACCTGTCTGGTTACATTATATTTATCTGCTATATCAGTTCCCTTAATCGGAGAAGAACTATCTAATAACAGCTTTACTATATCCTCTCTTCTTTCAATAGAATTCATTCCTAACTAGCCTCCCAAATACAAACTTATATTTATATTATACTTTAAAATAACATTTTAGTAATGCTTTTATTATTTCTTTGATTTTTATAAATCCTTAAATATAAAAAATTCTATATTTTATTTATGAACACTGCACTAATAAAAAATAAATCTATTGAATCATAATGTATTTTATTTATTTTTATACAAAAAAAAAGTTATGAATTAATTCATAACTTTTTTTGGTGGAGATAAAGAGATTCGAACTCTTGACCCCCTGCGTGCAAGGCAGGTGCTCTCCCAACTGAGCTATACCCCCATAAATGGTGGACCTTCAGGGACTCGAACCCCGGACCTACCGGTTATGAGC
>JAEWQX010000100.1 GCA_023399035.1 Bacillota bacterium
CGTTAACAACAAGCCATGAATATCCTGATCCAAAAACATTTACTGCTTTATTAGAAATCTCATTTTTTAAATTTTCCAAACTGCCATATTTATTAACAATTGCATCCAATAACTCTCCATCTGGACATTTTTTAGGCTTTTTGGCAAGTATAGAAAAATATAAATTGTGATTAGCCACTCCACCATCTTGATTTATTACGTCTTTTTTTATTTCTGATGAAATTTTATCACATATTTCAAAGTATGGTTTTGAAGATGAAGAAGTACTTAATCAAAAGATAGGTTCTTTATCTAGCGGAGAACAAAATATGCTTCAATTAGCTAAAATCTCTGTCAGCAATGCAAACATGCTGCTTCTTGATGAACCAACAAGTCATTTAGATACTTATTCACAGATAGCACTAGAAAAAGCCATTAAAAACTATAATGGTGCTATTTTAATGGTTTCTCACGATTTCTATTTTATAGTAAACTGTATGGATTATGTTTTAATCGTTGAATATAAGAAAATAAGAAGAATGAATATGAAGACTTTCAAAAAGAACGTTTATGCAGAACTTTTTGAAAAAGACTATTTAGAAATTGAACATAATAAAAAACAACTTGAAATAAAAATAGAATTAGCTTTAAAGAATAATGATTTTATCCTTGCAAAAGAATTATCTGAAGAATTAGAAAAGCTTGTTAAATTACTATAAATTTAATCAATAGCACAGGGTGGCAATGTCATCAAGCTAAAAATACATTAACATCATGCATCCATGATTTAAGCTTTAAGTAATAATATTTTCTATTCTGTTAAACTATAATACCGTTGCCAAAAATGGCAGCGGTATAAATTTAATATCTATAATTATTTAAGTCCAAGTTTTTGTCTTTTACTTATTATATGAGCTTCTATACCCTTAGCAGCTTCAACTGGGTCATCTCCTAAAGCTACTTTACCTCCTGTTAATCCCTCAACATCTTCTGTAAGAAGCTTTACTAAGTTAGGAGCACCAGTAACGAATGGAGTTGGAGATAAATGTGTATATGCTCCATATGCTACTGCAAAAATACCATCTATAGTAGCCTTTTGTTCCATCCACTCTGGAGCTGTAACTGCTATAGGAAGGTCTGGAATATCAACACCAAGATGATCTGCAAGTGCTGTAACTAGCATTGATATTCTGCCTGTATCAGTACAAGTACCAAAGCTTAATACAGGAGGTATCTTAAGCATATTACATACTTCCTTTAAACCTTCTCCTGCATATTTTTCTACAGCTTCTAAGTTACATAATCCTGCTACTTCAAGACCGTGATTTCCACAGCCTCCAGCTACTACTAATATATCTCTTTCTATTAATGCTTTTGCTATATTAACTGTATTCCAGTCTTGAGGACCATTTCGAAGTGTTGAACAGTTTGCAAGTGCAACAATACCTTTTAATTTACCTGATGTAATTACTTCAACTAATGGATCAAGTTTATTTCCAAGAGCACCTAAAACAGCTTCAGTTGAAAATCCTGCTATAGCTTTTGTAACATAGTTAGGTACCATAGGTTCAATTTTACCATGTCTTTTCTTAAAGTTTTCTATTGCTATTTTAATTAAATTATCTGACATTTCAGCAGCCTTTTCTGGATAATAAGGCATTTTATGATCTGCACCAGGTACACCTATTATTGTGCTTATGCTAACTAATGCTAATTGATATTTTTCAGCATATTGATCTATAGCTGGTGGTGAACAGTTTTCATCCATAGCAATTGCATCTACTGTACCAGTAGCTAGAAGTGGTTCTATAGACAACCAATTTCCCATAAGACCAACAAATACATCATCAACTTCAAATCTTTGTAATAATTCTTGCCCTGTTTCAATAGAACCAACTACTCTAATGCCTTTAGCTCCTGCTTTTATTGCCTCATCTTTATATTCACCGCGTCTAAGTTTTTCTATAGTAATTGCCCCTATCCAAGGTTGATGCCCATTAAATGCTATATTTACATAGTCAGGATCCATTATACCTAAGTCAACGTTAACTTCATGAGGCATAGGAGTTCCAAATAATATATCCTGCACCATTTCAAGGCCTATTTGTGCTGTATATATAGTAGATAATCCTAATCTAAGAGCTTTTGTAGCAAGTGATACATAATCTCCATCAACATTTGTTAAACAGCTTGCAATTGAATTTTGAACTTCATGATCAACACCTGAAGGATAAATATGAAGCTTCTTCCACACTGGTTTTCTTTTTTGTGGCGCAAAGGCTTCTGTCATCACACTCTCTTCATCAGGGCCTATTGTCATATCTTTATAAAGAAGATCAGCTAACTCTATAGCAAGTTTATTAATATCTTGATTAGTATCTATTCCTACTTTTTCACACATCCATTTTAATTTAGCTTCATCTTTTATTTTAAATGGAGATTTACCTTCACCAGTAGACCTAAGTGATCTAAAGGCTTCATACGCATGATGTGCATATGTAGCTGCACCCATTATATTTCTCATAAGAAAATTTCTCATGGCCATGGCATCTGGTCCAATACCACAAACTCCCTTATCAGCTCCTGTTTTTTCATTAATTCTACAAGGACCTTGTGTACATAATTGACAACTTAGTCCTTGAAGACAAAACTTACATCTTATTTTTTCTTGTGGTTCCCATCTTGAAAATACACTTGAAAGACCGTCAGTCTGTATCCTCTTTAACATTTCCTCAACGGAATCATGATAACTTACACGACCTTCTAATTTTTCTTTAATTGTTTCGCTCATATTTTTATATTAATCTCCTTCCTATACTTATATATTAAATAATATTATTTCCATATCATTTCATATTGTTTTCATATTATTCAATATTATTCCCATATTTGTATTTTGACATTTAGTATAAGATAAGAACTCAATATATATTTTTTGTATATTTTTCTTATATTTATATATATTATAAATTGAATATATGCTTTGGGACATTTGTCCTTAACTTCTGTCCCAACACTTATTTAATAAAATTAATGTGATATAATTAATCTACTTTCATCTAATTTATTTAATAAGGAGAATTGAAATGAACAACTTACCTTATTTTTTAGATACTTGTCCTGATCATATAAAAAACAAATTCATAAACATCAAATTTAATACATTTGATAAAATCCTTGTACAAAATGAAGCTCCCAGCTCTGTATATATAATAAGAAAAGGAAAAGTTAAGGTATATTCACTAACACCTACTGGAGTTAGATATCTAGAAAGAATTTATTGTGAAAATGATCTGTTTGGCGAATTAGAAATATTTGCTGATAAGCCCATATTAAACTATGTAGAGGCACTTGAACCCTGTGAAGCAATTAAAATTTCTAAGGAATCCTTTTTAGACTGGATTAAATATGATAGTGATTTTTCTTTATATATACATGTGCAGCTTTCTCAGAAAATGTATCATACTTCTATTAATAGCAAAGCAAATGTTGCTTATAATTTAAAATATAGGCTGCTCTTCTTTATATGGAAATTCTTTGATGAACACAATGTAGATACTGTTCATAAAGACATACTAGTAGAAGGCCTTGGCTCAAATATTAGAAGCGTTAATCGAATTATTAAAGAATTAGTAGATGAAAATGTGGTTGAATATAACAAAGGATTTGTTAAGGTAAAGGACATGCATAAGGTGGTTAATATAATTTTCTCATCTAATAATAATTAATTAGATATTTTAAAAAATCAGGAGGAAAAACACGATGGATATAAAATTATTAATAGAAAAAGCATTTAATGCTCAAAAATTCTGCTATACACCATACTCACATTTCAATGTAGGTGCAGCTTTACTTTGTGCTGATGGTACAATTTATCAAGGATGTAATATAGAAAATGCTGCATATACACCAACAAACTGTGCTGAAAGAACAGCTTTCTTCAAAGCAATTTCTGAAGGAAAAAAAGAATTCACTGCTATTGCAGTAGTAGGAAATAAAGAAGGTATAAAACAGGGAGAGGGAGATTTCTGTGCACCTTGTGCTGTGTGCAGACAGGTTATGGCTGAGTTCTGTGACTTAAAAACTTTTAAAGTAATCATTGCAAAAAGCACAGAAGATTATTTAGAATATACATTAGAAGAACTTTTACCATTAGCATTTACAGGTAAAAATTTAGATTAGAACAAAAGGGCTGTTACAAAATGTAACAGCCCCTTTGCAATAATATACTAAATACATCCATTACCCCTGCATAACCTTAACATAGAAATTTCTATTTCTTGGTCCATCAAATTCACAAAAGTATACATCCTGCCAGCGTCCTAAAATCAATTTTCCTTCATTTATAATAAGAGTTTGAGAGGCTCCCATTGTAGAAGATTTCATATGTGCATGTGAATTACCTTCAAAGTGCCTGTAATTTTTATCATCTGTTGGATATGCCTTTTCAAAACCATAAACCAAATCTCTAACTACATCTGGATCAGCATTTTCATTTATAGTAATTCCAGCTGTTGTATGCGGACAATATATTATAGCTATACCATCTTTAACATTGCTGTTTCTTACATCTTCCCTAATAATATCTGTAATATCAATCATTGTCTGCCTTTTCTCAATTGTTAATGAATGCTTATATAAATTGCTCATATTATACCTCCATAAAAATATTCTATAATAATTATGATTAACTATCTTTTCCAAAACAGTTATTAACTTATATTATACAATAAAACTAGCCTTACTAAATTTAAATAAATAACTTGACTTGTGCATTAATTTAAGAAAATTTACCATTGGATTATAATTGATATTTTACCAGTATAATTTTTCATAAAAAAGTAGCATATAAACCTCAAATATGCTAGATTTATGCTGACAACCTAAAATCTAAGGAGATTTATATGCTGACAACTATATTAAACCAAAATGAATTTATTAGCAACTATATTTTACAGTTAAATCTGCCATATTCTTCTGCGATAAAGAATCATATGGTAAATTTAACATCTGGAATAATTGTAACCGAAGGCAATAAAACCATTTCTTCGGCTTATAACAAGCTTACATCAAATCGACATAGAAGTACTGGTTCAAGATTTCTAAGTTCATATTCATGGAATCATGAATATGTTACGGAAGAACGTATATTTCATGCAATCTCCGAAATCTCTAATACTTGTGAAGATGATGATGTTGGATTCCTAATTATTGACGATACTTTAAGTAAGAAAAATATTTCAACTAAAAAAATCGAAGGCTTAGATTTTCATAATTCTCATGCAGATGGGAATAAACCAAAGTGGTCACACTGTTTGGTTACATCTCACTATAAAATTAAAGATTATTCTATACCTTTAGATTTCAAGCAATATCACCGAAAGGAATCTAGTAAAAAGCTGTCTAAAAAGTTTTTAGATAAAAATGAGCTTGCAATGGAACTAATAAATGAATTCACTCCAGCAACTAAAATCAATTATTTGCTGGTTGATTCATGGTATACTTCAGCAAAAATTTTGCTTCACGGTTTAATAAATGGTTGTCATACTATTGGTAGAATAAAATCTAACAGAGTTATCTATC
>JAEWQX010000122.1 GCA_023399035.1 Bacillota bacterium
ACTGTATCTTCATCAGCTTTACCAGTTTCTAAGTTGAATAATACATCGTCATCTGTAAAGTTAACGCTGTTTTTACCGTAAGTTGTGAATTCAAAAGTATCAACATCGTCGATTTCTACATCTTTTGATCCATTTGAATAATAGATACCATTATCTTGAGCCTCATCTTTATATCCTTCGTAGATATACTTTCCATTGTTAAATGCTTGAACTTGATCAAGATTTCCTTCTTGAGTTGCTAATTTTGTAGCAGCGTTTGCTGAAACAGCTGGTACTATTGAAGCTACTGCAGTACCTGCAACTAATAATGCTGTTAATTTGTTCATTCTTTTTATCATATTCTTTCCTCCCGATATTTCTATCATTTTTCTTTCCCAGACCTTGTTTAAATTCCATCTAATTGCCTTATATATAATATAGAAATAGATAACTTTTTACTAAGTTTATAACTTAGTAATTGACGTCTATGATTCTTATACAAATGCTTCCATATAAAATATACCATTAAACTGTTTTAAACAAGGATGTCGTTTTTTGTATTTTTTGTTATCGACAAGGTTATAATAACATAGGTATTTGCTTTTTGGAAGTGTTTTTACAGTATTTTTTAATATAATTATAATTCCTGTTAAACCTTTTTATTCCTTTTAATATAAAAATAAGTCTAAATTCAGCCTATTTTTTGGTTTATTTTTTCTTTAAATGTAATCTGAATTCATTCATTCAATAATTTGTCATGTATATATTTTGTGATAAATCATAATTAGCTTCATATCATATAGTTATGTTTTTAGCCATAACCCCGTTAACTTGTAAATAATACCAGTTTTCATTAGTATCTTTTAACCATCCAGTTTGCATTATTCCATTAGCATTTAAGTAATACTAATTTTGTATCTATTTAACAAAAAATATTTAGATTTAATCCTAGCAGCCAATTTTTCAGCAGAATTAAAAAGACCGTTGCATAAAGATTAAGTCGCCATATAATAGTTCAATATTTAAAATTCAAATACTATTATGTACAGCTGTATTTCTTAGTGCTACAGTCCCTTTTAAAACTTTTATATTTTATATTTTATATTCTATATTCTATTTTCTATACAGATTTATCACTTTCTTAAATTATTATTTAATCCATGCTCCATTGCTTCCTAATCTGTATCCATCAATTGTTGTGTTGGAAAGCATCTTCCCTGAATTATCACAATAATACCAAGTACCGTTATTATTTACCCATCCAGTAGCCATTGCCCCTGATGAATGTAAATAATACCAGTTTCCTCCATCCAGAAGCCATCCTGTCTTCATTTCTCCTGATGACTGCATATAATACCATGTTCCATTTATCTTTTTCCAGCCAGTCTGCATGATTCCAGTAGAAGGATCCATGTAGTACCATACACCATTAAGTGACAGCCATCCTTTATGTGTACTTCCATCACTATCAATATATGTCCATGTACGAGTCTCTGAATTAGCAGCCCATCCCGGTTTAACAGAACTATTATTATTATTATTATTATTATTATTGCTGCTGTTGTTATTGTTGTCAGAACTATTTCCAGAACCATTTGTGCTGCCACTGCCATTATCGATTATGTCACCTTGTACATCATCATAGCTTGTCCCACCTATTACAGCATAAACATTATCGCTTCCAGACCATACGACTATATTATCCTTATCATAAACAGATAAATTATCATAATCTTCATCTATAGTATAGACTTTTTCAAAATCTTCATCATTATCAAATTTACGTATATAACCATCTGTCAATACCCATAAGTTTCCGTTTGTATCAATATCAACAGCTCCTTCATTACTTGAAGTATTTACAGTGTCTCTGTTACCCCTATTTATATAATTAAAAGAATTTTTGCTCTTTAATTCTATAATTTCAGCTTCAACTGATTTTGAATCAATCTTATAATTTATTAATTTTCCATCTGCTACTGTGAACCCATCTTCACTATCATTTAATAAATCTATTTTCTTACCATCTCTATCCGCAAGAATATAGCTAGTCACATTTTTGGCATATTTAATTCCATCAATTTTAGAAGAAGATTGATTTTTAGAAATAACCTGTATAACATCAAAACTTACAGTCGAA
This sequence comes from Bacillota bacterium, assembly GCA_023399035.1. Lineage (GTDB taxonomy): Bacteria > Bacillota > Clostridia > Clostridiales > Clostridiaceae > Clostridium. The sequence goes on from JAEWQX010000122.1 coordinate 2,120, forward strand.
CCATTATCAGATACTTCAATAGCATTTGTTTTATCATCTAATTCAAGACCATTTACTGATTTTATGGTAACCCAAGTATCACTTACCTTTAGAGTTATTTTTGCTAATCTGTAAATATTAGAGGAGTCTTGTCCAATAACTTTAGTATTAGAAACACTTCCTGATACCTTTTGATCAGCCTTATTTGTATTTTCTATAGTAGCAGTTTTGCTATTGCTTAATTTAACTTTTATCTTCCCTAAATTGTAATCTGCATCAATATATTTTCCCTTTTTATTCGTATATACAGTTAATGCTTCAGCTCCTCCATTTAATGAATCAGAAGCTTCCTTTGGTTTATATTGAGCACCATACCATCCTTCAGAAAACTTAGGAGCAGGAAGTACTTTTACATCCTTTACTTCTTTTGCATCTAACGAATCATATCTTCCATCATTGTCAGATTTAATATTATTTCTTAAAGCAACAGATGCATCATCCTTTTCACTTTCCTCGATATTTTTATCATCTACTTTTCCTGTTGATAAATCAACATAATAATCACCATCATTTACACTTATATAACTACTTCCAACAATATTTATCTTATCGTCAGAATCAATATCTTTTAATTCTTTATATGTACCATCATGAAAATAATATGCCCCTTCATCTTTACTCTTAGGCTCACCAGCTATATAGAATCTGCCATCCTTGTAAGCTACAGCATCATAAATTTGTCCTTTAATTGATTTTACAGTATCTGAAGTCGCAGCCATTGCAGTTCCTGGAATCATAGAACTTATTGATGCAGCTACAAGCATAAGTGCAGCGATCTTACTTTTTCTTATCATTTTTATTCCCCCAACATTTTTTAGTCATTATATGTGATTATATCATATTTTATATTTCATTCCATATAAAACCTAATAATCACAATTTTGTCCATGATTATTTATTATCCTGCAAAATGAACAAAAAATAAGAAGCAGATCTGTAAATTTTTAATCCGCTTCTTCTACCAATTTTTAATTTATAAGGCTATTTTAATTCAAGATAAATTTTTTCTTCTGATATATTTAAAAACATCTTTAAAAAACATAATTCTGTCTTACAAATTTTTATTATTCTCTCACGTGCTAATTTTCTCTGATAATAATCATGGGTATATCTATTTCTGATTTTTACTATACTCTGAAGTTTTTTTGAATCTTGTTTAGAAATGAATCCAAAATCGCTAGATAATTCAATAATTTCAGGTCCTGATTTATTAGGAATATAATTTTCAGTTGTCACAAGATATGTTTCACACATATCTATTATAAATTCACAAAAAGAATTAAAATATGAAATCATAGCTTCCTCTATAATATCATCAGTTCCATCCGGATTTCTTTTGAGACATTCTTTTATCTTAAGCAAAAATACTTTGATTTCACAAAATTTTGATTCTAGTTTCTCCTTTTTATACTTATAATAAACCATTTTTTATTGGCTCCAGGTCTTTCAAATTTTCATTTCTAATAATTTTCAATGGTTCTCTGTCTCTTTTAAAAGCAGAATATCCAAGTACATAATCTAAATATTTTTCTTCATCAAATATTATTTTATCCTTACTCATAAGTAAAAGTTCACTAAATGGATAATTAAATTCATGTATAAAAGTATAATGAATATTATTATGATTAAAGTATCCCGGTAAAATGCTGTCTAAATACTCTTCAATTTCAAACTCTTCATTAAAATCTAATTCTTTTTTTAGAAGTATCATAACATCAATATCACTTCTGTTCTTATCAAAACACTCTTCATGATAACTTCCAAATATTCCTATAGATAAAACATCATTTAAATATTCATTATTTAACGGACAATCTTTTATCATTAATTTCTCCATTTTAATTTCTCCCTTCGAATAAAATCTAATTCAAAGACTATTCATATGAGTAACATAATAATTATTCATTATTTCTAAGAAACTTATTCACATAAAGCCTAAAATCAATTTCCCTTTGAAAATCATATATTATTTTATTACAACTCTCTATATACGCTCTTGCGAAAACAGTATCAAATTCATTCATATATAAAAAAGTAAGATGTACATCTTCATATGCAAAAAAATTCTGTAATTTTGGGATAAGAATGTCTTCCAATTCAAATTCAAAATTTACATCTCTTTTAGATTTTATAAGTATCAATACATCTATATCACTTCGATTTTTTATCCAAAACTTAGTATTATAACTTCCAATCACAGCCATAGATACAATATTTTCATGAATAGGCTTTGAATCATTAAAATCTTTTAATAAAATAATGGTGTTTTCAGATTTGCTCACCAGTCATCCTCCCTATAATCTAACATGTAAGTGTAGTATCTCACTTATCCATCTCATACCACCTAACACTGTATCCTCTTACTTTTTAAGTGTACTTCCGTCTCGCTTATTTCCAAAAATATATCAATATATATCACTTCGTTAAAGCAGCATTTAAAAATATCCTGTTCCACACTTTCTCTTTTATAATAATCATGTGTATATCTATTTCTCAATCTTACTATCTTCGTTAAAAATTCACATAAAGAATCATCAAAAAAATCATGAATCCTTGCCCTTTTTATAAGCTCCATTGATGTACATCCATCAACATAATTATCAGTCATAACAAGAAATGTTTCACACATATCGATTATGTATTCAGTTAAATCCTGAAAATACCCTAAAATAGAACGCCTCAAAAATATAGAGTTTGTTTTGTTATATTCTTTCATAGCTCCAATAAGTAAAGCTAACGTATCTTTAGAAACCAAAAATTTCTGCTCTAATCTCTCTTTTTTATATTTATAATAAGGCGACATATTTCCCTCCAAAATCATATTTTATCTATATATTTTTCAAATCAAATACACATACAATAATAACAAATAAATCTTCTATGGTAGTACAACCTCAATATATACAATATTTATTATATATATTCTAATTAACAATGTACAATTGACAATGGACAATTAAATATTAAATCTTTGTACAATTTATTTCATTTGTAAGATTTATTTTATTGTAATGTAGTTTTATTATTAGAACATATATA
>JAEWQX010000229.1 GCA_023399035.1 Bacillota bacterium
TAGCATTTTCATTGCTTATGGCATATAAAATTGAAACTCCTCTGTAATTTAAAATGTAGGCCATCAGTTCAAGAACTGATCCATAAAAAATTTCAGTGTTAGCTGTCTTAGTTAATGTAAGATCCATTCTGCTTATATTTTCTGGCAACCTTTGCAGTTTAATATAGTTAATAGCTGTTAAAAAAGTCTGGCCATATAATTCAAATATTGCTGCAATAACTGCAGTCTTGTCTGCATCAAGCCCTTCATTCCTCCATGTCTTTTCAGCCTCTTCAAGCTTTTCTTCTTCATTAACAAAATTTCCAGAAGCTTTATCAGAATTTCTTTCTGCAATACGTGCTCGGATTACTTCTATGGCTTGATTTGAAGCAGTATATTCAAGAAGATATCCTATAGCTATAATTAGCTGTGCCTGACTTTGAGTCTGCAGCAGCTCAATATCCTGCATATCTTTTATGGTTTCGTCATAATACTCTCTATTAATATCTTCTTCATCATTTTGATCTTCGTTATTATCATTTATATTGTTGCTTTTATCATTTTCTATAATATCACCCCTTACAATTTATAATATACATCAGGATTATTTTTGTGATTTTATAGGAAATTTTACAATGACAAACTTACTAAAATTGTACGCTAAAAAAGACCTCCTCATATAATGAGGAAGTCTTATATATTGTAAATATTAAGCTCTGTTTATAGAACCGAATAATTCCATTTTTTCTTTAACTATAGTCTTGATAGCTTCGAATCCTGGAGCTAATAACTTTCTTGGGTCAAATCCTTTACCTTCTAAGTCTTTTCCAGCTTCAATGTATTTTCTTGTAGCTTCTTGGAAGTATAATTGACATTCAGTGTTAACGTTGATCTTAGAAACTCCTAATGAGATAGCTTTCTTGATCATGTCTTCTGGAATTCCAGTACCACCGTGTAATACTAATGGCATGTTTCCACAAGCTTTGTTAACTTCTTCTAAAGCATCAAAAGCAAGACCTTGCCAGTTTGCTGGGTATTTTCCATGGATATTTCCGATACCTGCAGCTAACATTGTAACTCCAAGTTCAGCGATTTGCTTACATTCTTGAGGATCAGCAACTTCTCCTCTTCCAACTACACCGTCTTCTTCTCCACCGATTGAACCAACTTCAGCTTCTAAAGATAATCCTTTTTCTGAAGTAACTCTAACTAATTCTTGAGTTTTTTCTATGTTTTCAGCGATTGGATAGTGAGATCCATCGAACATTACTGAAGAGAATCCAGCTTCCATAGCTTTGTAGCATCCTTCATAGCTACCGTGGTCTAAGTGTAAAGCAACTGGAACAGTGATGTTTAATTCTTCTAACATACCGTTAACCATTCCAACTATTGTCTTGTAACCACACATGTATTTTCCAGCACCTTCAGATACACCTAAGATAACTGGTGAATTATTTTCTTGAGCTGTTAATAAAATAGCTTTAGTCCATTCTAAGTTGTTGATGTTGAATTGACCAACAGCATATTTACCTTCTCTAGCTTTGTTTAGCATTTCTTTAGCTGATACTAACATTGTACGACCTCCGTATACTTGTATATTATTATATAAACTATAATGTAATAAGAAAAATTTAATGGTTTTAAGTTTACATAACCAATTCTTCTTTCCAAAGCCTATTATACTCTAAAATTTCTAATCTGAAAACAGAAAAATGAAATTTTTCTCTCCATATTAGAAATTTTGTTAACAAATTAACTATCACCAAAAGCTGATTGACACTTTATTACATTGATTGAATTTTTTTGTTGCATAGCTCTCGCCATTTATGGCATGCTCAGGTATATGTTTTTAGTCACATAGTTTTTTATTATTTATTATCTTTATTCGTGGGATGTTCCCTGTAAATACTTTAATGTTCTTACTTTTACATTATTTTTAAATTCATACATAGACATACAGCCTTGATTTGGAAGGACATATACTTTGTAAATCATATCCTTATGATAACAATAATAATTTAAATACAAAAAATATATGCTTCCCATATTTATTAATTCTATATGGATAGAATATATAGATTTTACAGCTCAATTAAATTTCCGGATTTTTGCTTTAATAAAATGTTACAAAAAGTAAACAAGCAAAAATAAGTTCCTGCTCGTTTACTTCCTTAATATGAATCTAAATTTATTTATTCTCTTTAATATATGCTAAAATAGCATCCATATCCTTATCTCCTCTTCCAGATAAGTTTACAATTATTATCTTATTCTTATGGAGTGTAGGTGCAAGCTTTTTTGCATATGCAATTGCATGAGAAGATTCTATAGCTGGTACTATGCCTTCAAGCTTTGTGAGGTATAGGAATGCATCTACAGCTTCATCGTCTGTTATAGCCTTATATTCTGCTCTCTTTGTATCTGCTAAAAATGCATGTTCAGGGCCAACTCCTGGATAGTCAAGCCCTGCTGAAATAGAATATGCTTCAGCAATGTTTCCATCCTTATCATGAAGTACATAAGTATTCATTCCATGAATTATGCCTGTTTCTCCTTTTGTTATTGTTGCTGCTGTAAGTTCAGTATCCACACCTTTGCCTGCTGCTTCAACACCTATAAGTTTTACGTCTTCATCTTTTATAAATGGATAGAAGATTCCTATTGCATTGCTTCCGCCTCCAACAGCTGCCAATATATAATCCGGGAGCCTGTCCTCTAGTTTTACAATCTGCTTTCTTGCTTCATCACCTATTATTCTCTGAAAATCTCTTACTATTGTTGGATATGGATGTGGTCCTACAGCAGAACCTAAAAGATAAAATGTTTCACTACAGTTATCTGCCCAGTAATTAAGTGCTTCATTGACAGCATCATTAAGTGTACGTGTACCGCTCATTGCTGGAATGACTTCTGCTCCTAATAGTTCCATCTTCTTAACATTAAGGGCCTGTCTCTTCATATCTTCTTCACCCATAAATATCTTGCATTCCATTCCAAATTTAGCTGCAACAGTTGCAGTTGCAACACCATGCTGTCCTGCACCTGTTTCTGCTACTACCTTTTTCTTTCCCATACGTCTTGCTAAAAGCACCTGGCCAATTGCATTATTGATTTTATGTGCACCTGTATGATTCAAATCTTCCCTTTTTAAATAAATCTTTGCTCCGCCTAAATCCTTAGTCATATTTTCAGCATAATATAGTGGACTTGGTCTTCCAGTATAATAATTCAAATAGTACTTATATTCATCCCAGAAGGAAGCATCATTTTTAGCTTTATTATATTCTTCTTCCAATTCATTTAATGCCTTTAATATATTTTCAGGGACATATTGTCCGCCATAATCGTTAAATCTACAACTCATATTTATTCTCCTATTCATAATTTTTATATCTAAATACTTATTAAGGTTTATTGCAATAGCCTTGATCCTTTGCATTGAATTACTACATTACTCAATCATTATCATATTTCTTTAAACTGCTATAATTAATATATTTCCCTCACCTTACAAATTAAATCCTTCATCTTATGAAAAGACTTATACCTGAAACCACTGCTGTCAGCTTCTTCAACACCAGATGATACATCTACTCCCCATGGATGTGCTTCTTTTATTTTAGATAGAACATTTTCACATGTTATGCCTCCAGCAAGTATAAACTTAAAATCTTGATTGTTTATTTGAGGATATTTTTGATTTAAAATCTTATTTAAAGGTGCAAGGGAATATGTTTCACCACTTCCTGGATTTGAACCATCAAAAAGAATATTGCTTATTACTGTTTTATCATTTCTTCCTATATAATATGAAAGGTATTCTTTTAATAATAATTCATCCTTTAGGGAAAGAGCTTTCCAGATTTCAAATTCTGCATCATTTTCCTTTTCAACAGATTTCACAGATTTTGCAAAATCATAGTTTTCACTGCCATGAAGCTGGACAATATCAGGTTTAACCACTTTTAAGGTTTCCTTTATTTCTGCAATTGAATTATTTCTAAATACGGCTACACATTTTATATAAGGATTTAATTCTTCTCTTAAAGCTGCTGCCTTATAGGGATTTATCTTCCTTCTGCTATCAGTAAATACAAATCCTATATAATCAGGTTTGAGAATATTAAGATATTCTATTTCTTTTTCATTGGTTATTCCACAGATCTTTATTTTAATAAGACCACCTCATTTCAAATGAAAATACATGTATAATAATTTTAATGTTTAATCTTATTATGTGTTAATTATCTTTTTTACTTGCTTTTTAAAATCAACATTATCTATATTTCTCATAAAAAGCTCTCCAATGAGGACTCCATTTACACCATAGCTTTTTATGAGTTTAAGATCATCAATGCTCATTATTCCACTTTCTGAAACAAGAATTTTTTCTTCTGGCACATAGCTTTTTAGCTCTCTTGTTGTATCAAGTGAAACATTAAATGTCTTTAAATCACGGTTATTTATTCCTATGACATCACAATCGTATTTAAGCGCAAGGTCAAGTTCTTCTTTGTTGTGTACTTCAACTAAAGGCTGAAGATTAAGCCTCTTTGCTTCATCATAAAATTCTCCAAGGCTTTCTCCAAGGACTGCTGCAATTAGAAGTATCCCATCTGCACCTAGAACCTTTGCTTCATATATCTGATACAAATCAATTATAAAATCCTTTCTAAGTATCGGTGTAATGGAGGATTTTTTTATTTTCTTAAGGTATTCATCACTGCCCTTAAAATAATCCTCTTCTGTTAAAATGGAAAATGCCCTTATGCCAATGCATGTATAATAAGATAATATATCCATTATCTTAAAATCTTCAGATATTACTCCCTTTGAAGGAGAAGCTTTTTTAAATTCCCCAATGACAGAAAGACCATCCTTTAAAAGAGCTTCCTTGAATGCATTTTTATAATTGCCATTACATTTTTCATTTTCAGAATTCACTATATCTAAAGCTTGTTTTTTTATTTCTTCAATGGGTATTTCATTTTTTCTTTTCATTACCCTTAGTTTCTTTTTAGCCACAATTTCATCTAAAATCATATATACCCCCTAGCTTCAGCTTGCACTAGCTGCTGAAATTTAAACTTATATTAAATTTATTGCTTATGCTTTTATAAAATTATTGATCTTGATTTTGTTTTTAATGCTTTTTAGCAGGCAGTAAGTTCTTCATATTTCTTGTAAGCTCTGCCGCTGTCAATCAGTTCCTGAGCTTTCTTGATTCCTTCATCTAATGAATTTACTATTTCAGCAGCATAAAGTGCAGCAGCACTGTTTAAGATTACAATATCCCTTTGTGGACCTCTCTTTCCTTTTAAGATGTCCTTTATAATTTCTGCATTTTCCTTTGGAGAACCGCCTTTAATATCTTCTGAGTCTGCAAGTTTTATTCCGTATTCTTCTGGATTCAATTTATATGTCTTTATATTTCCATCTCTTAATTCACATACACTTGTTGTTGTAGTTGTTGTAATTTCATCGAGACCGTCGTCTCCATGTACTATCAATGCACGTCTTAATCCAAGGCTTTTCAAAACCATTCCTGCACTTTCAAGGAGATTTCCATCATATATTCCCATAAGCTGTCCTGTTAAAGGAGCAGGATTTGAAAGAGGCCCTATCATATTGAATATGGTTCTTGTTCCCAGTTCCTTTCTTTCCTTTGCTACATTTTTCATTGCTCCATTATACTGAGGTGCAAATAAAAAGGCCATTCCTTTTTTCTCAATGATCTGTGCACTTTCTTCCTTACTGTAATCTGTCTTTATATTTAATTCAGCTAATACATCAGCACTGCCGCTCTTGCTTGAAACAGCTCTGTTACCATGCTTTGCAACTTTTGCCCCTCCGCTTGCTGCAACTATTGCTACTGCTGTTGAAATATTGAAGGTCTTTCCACCATCCCCGCCAGTACCGCATGTATCAATAAGATGTTCTGGATTTTTTATATCTACAGGTGTAAAGTTATCTCTAAGTGCCTTAACAGCACCAAGTATCTGCTCTGGTGTTTCCCCATTTACTCTAAGCCCCATTAAAAATCCGCCAATCTGGCATGATGTAGCTTCTCCTCTCATTATCTGGTTAATAACATCCCTTACATCATCTTCCCTTAAGACTTCTCTTGCTCCTAATTTTTTGATTGCTTCTTCAATAGTCATTTTAAAATCCCCCTTTTTATTTAACTAAATCTTCTTATTCATTTAAATCTTCTCTACAGATATTCATTATAAAATTGCTTATTATGTGCTTTCCTTTAGGTGTATAAATTGACTCTGGATGGAATTGAAGTCCGTAAACTTCATATTCCTTATGCTTTATAGCCATTATTATATTGTCATCTACTGTTGAACCTATCACTTCCAGGCATTCTGGAAGACATTTATTGTCTACAATAAGTGAGTGATATCTCATAACATCTATTTTTCTTGGAATACCTTCGAATAATGACTTGCCCCTTACAGTTATCCTTGAAGTTTTTCCATGATATATCTGTTCTGCCCTTATGACTTTTCCTCCATAAGCCTGTGCAATACTCTGATGTCCAAGGCATATTCCAAGGATTGGATAATACTTACCAAGCTGCTGTATGACTTCAATTGAAATTCCTGCATCATCAGGAGTTCCAGGACCAGGTGAAATGACGATTCCTTTTGGGTTTAATTTTCTTATTTCATCAATTGTAACTGCATCATTTCTCACAACCTTAACATCTGCAAATTCTCCAATATACTGATATAGGTTGTATGTAAATGAATCATAGTTATCGATTAAAAGTATCATCTTAAAGCCTCCTTTAATGCCATCAATTTATTCTGCACTTCTTCAAATTCATTTTCTGGAACAGAATCATATACAACTCCTGCCCCTGCCTGAAGATAAGCTGTATTTCCTTTCATCACTATTGTCCTTATTGCTATTGCCATATCTGTGTCTCCTCCATATGAAAAGTATCCTACGGAGCCGCCATAAATATCACGTCTGTATTCTTCAAGTTCTTCAATTATTTCCATAGCTCTTATTTTAGGAGCGCCTGAAAGTGTTCCTGCAGGAAGGCATGTACTTAACGCTTCAAAGCCATCTATTTTATCAATTGTCTTTCCTGTAACTGTGCTTGTTATATGCATTACATGGGAGAACTTTTCTACCTTCATAAAATCTTTTACTTCAACGCTTCCAATTTCACTTATGCGTCCTATATCATTTCTGGCTAAATCTACAAGCATTACGTGTTCAGCAAGTTCTTTCTTGTCTTCAAGGAGTTCTTTTTCAAGCTTTGAATCTTCATCTGGAGTTTCTCCCCTCTTCCTTGTACCTGCAATTGGTTTTGTAGAGGCTTTTCCATTTCTTACGCTTACTACGCTTTCAGGTGAAGCTCCAATAACCTGATAATCATCATAATCAATGAGATACATATATGGTGATGGATTCACTTCCCTTAGCCTTCTGTATATTTCAACAAATGATTTTTCTGTTATACATTTCATTCTTAAGGATGGTACAAATTGAAAAATATCACCAGCAAGTATATGTTCCTTTCCTATGCGGACATTTTCCTCATATTTTTCCTTTGATGTACACAATTCAAAGTGGACATCTTTCTTATCCTCGAATTCCTCTATGTTTGTAGGATTGCTTAAGAGGGAAAATATATAATCCTTCTGGCTTTTTATTATGCTGTCATAATCCCTTTTGTCATCATTTAAAATATTGTCAATTACAAAAACCTTATGAGTAAAATGGTCATAGCATATATATCTGCTGTAGAGGTTGAATCTTATGAGAGGAAGGTCAAGGGTATCAGGATTTTTGAACTTAAGCCTGCTTTCATAAAGAGCAACTGTTTCATATCCCATATATCCAATTGCTCCACCTTTAAATGAAAAAGGGTTTGTTGTTTTATCAAAATCAAGCCTTATGGATTTTTTTAGTTCATCAATTTCAGCTATAGTCTCTCCAACAATTTCTTTATAAGGATTTTCTCCTAAAAAGGAATATCGTCCGAAATAATTTTCAGTACTTCCACTTTCAAAGATAAATCTTCTCTTTCCTTTAAATCCATTAAAAATTCTTATTGGTGTAACTTCATCACCTCTATATTCAGTTATTATTGAAAAGACTCTATTTTCTTTTTTCTTTTCATTAAATTGTTCTTTTGAAATATTTATCATTGAACTCATTCTCCTTTCTTTTCAGTTAACAAAAAAGCCACTTCATCCCATGTTTGGGACGAAGTGACTCGTGGTGCCACCCAAATTCTATGCTCATATGACTTATTGGAATATGATTTTTTCTAATAACAATAATCTAAATTTCTCTTTTTTCATAGTGTTTTAATAATACTTCCAAATTTACTTAAAATAAAATATTAATTTAAATTATTATAATTAATAGAAAAATAAAAGCACTTCATCCAATACAGGACGAAATGCTGCAATTCCGCTATGCCACCTATGTACATACTTTATCCAGATACTCAAATTTACAATTAAAGATAATAATAAATAATTTATATCCTGTCAATATAACGGTAGACGTCCGTACACTCCTACTTTAAATAATTTCAGAATGTCACCTCAAAGACCCATTCAGCAATATCTACAGTACCTGCATCTCACCACAATGTGCAGACTCTCTTTACACTAAGCTTTACTGCTTACTCTTCTTATCAATGGCTTTTTATTAGTTACTTACTATATTTGTAATATAACATATACTGTAAGTTTTAGCAATGGTTTTTTGGAGAAAATTCAAATTTTATTAAATATAATACATATCATCTTTGCCTTTATTTCTATAACCTTCTGCTAAATCTTCCAATGTAAGTGAATAAAAAAAGTTTTTAATTGTTTCATTAGCAACATTCCATAGGTTAGTAATAAGATAATTTTCAATATCATTCTCTTCTACTTCTGTATCAATCAATAAAATATCGCCTTCCAGCACACATAAAATATCACCTATTGTAACTTCTTTAGGTTCCCTTGTTAAAAAATAACCTCCCTGAGCTCCTTTTTTTGCTTTTATAATTCCACCTTTTCTAAGTGAAGCAAAAATTTGTTCAAGATATCTCTCAGAAATATTCTGCCTTTGGGAAATACTCTTTACTGTAACTATGTCATTTCCTGAGTATATGCATATATCAATAAGTGCTCTTAATCCATATCTTCCTTTTGTTGAAATTTTCATTTAACCACCCTTATCAGATTCTATATTTTATTTACTTCTTTAATTATTATACTATAGAATTACTATCCTACAATATACAAAATATCTACTTATATGTTTTCATAATATCATTTTACATTTTAACAATTAAAGCTTTACAAGCATACTATATAACATAATACTTTATAAGGAGTAAGATACATGGATAATAATCCTTTAATTATTGAATCGAAAGAGATTCTTGACCCTGAACTAATTCCAAAATATATAAACCAATTAAAAAATAAATATGCTGTATCAAAATAAATCTGATACAGCATATTACTCTTATTAAAAATCAATTATTCTTATGTATAGTCAATATATTTTTATTAAAGTTCAACGATTCTTCTTGGAATTTCAAATCCTATTGTTTCTTCTATTTCTTCAAGCAGTCTTTTATTTTTAGGATCTATAAACATGCATGTAACTCCGCTTTCACCGGCTCTTCCTGTTCTTCCTATTCTATGTACATAACTTTCAGGAGTTTCTGGTATATCATAGTTATATATATGTGTTACTCCTGCAATATCAAGTCCTCTGGCAGCTACATCAGTTGCAATTAAAAATTGTATTTTTGCTTCTCTGAAAGATTTCATTATTCTTTCTCTTTTATTCTGTGCAATATCGCTGTGGATTTTTGCACAGTTATATTTACGTGTTGCCATAACAGTTTCAAGATCATCTGCCCTTCTCTTTGTCCTGCAGAAAATTATAGCCATGAAAGGATTATCTTCGTCAAGAACTTTACATAAAGCATCTCTCTTTTGTCTGTCTGTAGTTTCAACAACAAACTGTTTTATTGAATTTATGTCAACTTCCTCTTTTTTAACAGATATTATCTGAGGATTGTTCATATATCTGTATGCAAGCTTTTTCACTGCTGAATCCATTGTAGCAGAAAAACATAACATTTGCTTTTTCTTAGACATTTCTGCCATTATCTTTTCAACTTCATTTTTGAATCCCATAAATAACATCTGATCAGCTTCATCTAAAACAAATGTCTTTACAGTTTTTAAATTAATAGTTTTTCTTTCAATATGATCTAATAATCTTCCTGGAGTTGCAACTATAAGCTGAATATTTTTATTAAGCTTTTTAAGCTGAGAATTGATATCTTTTCCTCCATAGCATGCTAATATATTTATATTCTTACCCTCATTTAACTTATCAGCTTCATTGGTAATCTGTAGTGCAAGTTCTCTTGTTGGTGTAAGTATAAGCGCTTGAACATCATTGCATTTTGGATTGATTTTTTCAAAAATAGGAAGTAAAAATGCTAAAGTTTTTCCTGTTCCTGTTCCTGCTTCTGCAATTATATCCTGCCCTTGTTTTATTACCTCAATACTTTCTTCCTGTATTGGTGTTGGTTTATGTATTCCATTTTTATTTAATATGTTAACTAGATTTTTATTAATTCCGAGTGTTTTAAAATCCATAACATCATACCTCGTCTTTCTTTTGTTATAATAAAAAGCATTATAACAGTAATTTATCATAGTGTTATCTTTATATAGTATAAGTTAATATATAAAAATGTCAAATTTAAAAGAAAATAATTATAACCTATACATGATTATAAACCATATATAGGCTGGATATTATCTCTATTTACTATTGCAGTTGCAGCGCGTAGTGAATATAAGTTAGCTATAAGACCGAGTATATTAGCATTATTGATAAATACATTAGGTATAATTGTATATTTATACTCACCTTTTGCAATAAGTTCACTTACAGTATTATACCTGCTGAAAGATACATATATTGAAAGAAAACGTGCAATAAGATATAAATAAGTTGCATTTAATCCTAAAACATCTGGTGATGCATCAGGAATAATATCTTCTTTATCATCATACTTATCAAGTATTATCTGTATACCTTGGATAGTGGAATTAAGGCTGAGAAAATCAGCATATATACCTATGTATATTGCCTTTAATTGTATTATAAGCAGTCTTATTGACTGACGGTCTGCCTCACTTAAATTTTCTATATTGAAAAAATTATTTAATGCATCTTCAATATTGTCTTCTTCATTTTTTTAGTTTTGCTATTATTCACAATATAATCTTCATGTTCTTTATCATTATTCTTAACTTTTCTCCTATTATTATGTTTATTTTTCTTTGAACTCATATTAGTCCTTCTCACTATTTATTTATAATATAAATATGACAATGTAATAAATTTAGTTCTATTTTAAACTTCACCTGTCTTTTATTAAAATTAAAGTTCTCCTTTAATATATTATTAAACTTAATTGTATTTGTTGCTTATAATAATATAGACGGCATTTATCTAAAAATATTTACCAGACAATTTTTAATATTTTATAAAAATTTATTTTAACTGGCTGTGATGATGTATATCCGCATATTTTCTGCAGTATATATGATGACTGCAGTATTCTTTCTCCTCTATACTCTTTAATTACCTTATAATTGCTTTTTTCATAGTAAACTATAGGAATATCATTATAGTTAGAGCTATTTATCATTTCATGCGTTATTTCATTAGGATCTACTGTAACAAGAAGATCTGGCTTTATATTGTTATTTATTAAGGTTTTTAGTGTTCTATTGCCAGCAATAATAAAATAATCTTTTAATTTGTCTTTATAATTTATCATTTCCGCAAGATTCTTATCAAGAGAAGGACCTGCTGAAACAATAATTGCTGGAACATCTTTATTCATATCATAAAACTTGTTCATTCCTCTATATATTCAAGAAAAAGCGTAACACTTATAAATACAAAATCACACTCAATATTAGTTATTCTCAAATCTTCTATGCTGTATTTCAGATAAACTATTTCATTATATTTAATATTCTTTGGCACAATAATAAAAGTACTCACATATATGATTCTTTATGTAAATTGGAATTGTAAATATGAAATTCTATAAAAAAGGAGATGCACTACAATTTTAAAACTCACTTTCTATAAGTACTCAGAAATTCACTTTGTTACAGAACCTGCAACGAATATATATTTATTCTATGAATAAATGATTTTATTTCTTATATAATATAGATAATTGGTTATAATTTATTATAAAAGGTGATGTTGCCTTATGGATATTCAAACAACTTCTAATATCCCTGCTTTAGTTAATCAGATAATCGGCAGCAGCGAATTGTCAGAAAATGAAAATGGAAGCATAAGTAATGCTGTTGTTAATATTAATGCAGACGGTACTTCTTATGAAGATAATTCTGCAATAACTATAACTAATATTGAAACTTCTTACTCTCATCTTGGAATATTATCGTCACCATTGACTTCAGAAGTTTTACCACAATTAAAAGGATTAAAAATTTTCTCTAAACCTGCAATGGATAAATTATCATCCTTATTAAATACAGATTTAAAATTAAAATCATTGTATGACGAGACCTCTGAGATGCTTAAGAACAGCACGGAAACAAATGAAAACATTTCAAAAGACACACATCTGCTTTTAGCACTCCAGTATCTTGTTAACTGCTGCTTAGTTATTGGTGATAATCTATCTGATAATTATCTGCATATTATGCCTCTGCAGAATGATGATGATGTAAAAGAAATAATAAAGAATGTAATTAATATAAGCATATCTCTTTCAAAATCATTGAGATATATGAACAATTTAATTGGAAATAAGGTTATAACCTTCAGTTATGCGGAAGCTATTATGGCGGAGCTTCTTAAATCATCAGATCTGCTTTCTTTAATAATAAATCATCTGCTTAAAATAGATAATTCAGAGATTCTATCAGCTGAAACCGCTCTCTCCTCTATTTATGAAGATATTAAAGACTGCTGTAATTACGATAATTTCTCTAAAAATAATATTCCACAGTTTCTGAGTTTTAAGGATAGTTTATCAATAATGCTCATTTCATTTAACAAAATACTTCAGATAATAACTCGTTATGCCTCAGACAATTCAAATGCAGAATTGTTAAATATGTTATATTCCATAGATAACTATAAAAAATCCATTAACCATACTGCTTCAGCTGTTTTTCTTGCATATGATGCTGTAATTGAAAATTATGATTTAATTGTCAATAATATAAAATCAGCATTATCAGATATCTCGCTAATATCTGCCTATCATTCTCCCATAAATCTGACAACAAAAATAAATTCTCAAATATTTCTTAGAGATAGTGCTACAAATATGCATAAGCAGAGAAACATATCAGATATTTCAAATTGTATAGTTGATTTTGCACCAGCATTTAATTATATATCAGAAAATGATCAAGAACAGACACCAAAGATTTCTAAGGAGAATCTCCAGATAGAAGGGAATTCAATTATTAAAAGTATAAAAAACAAATCTTCCGACAATTCGACTGCCACAAATATAGAAAATATTCAACTCACCTTATCATTTTTTGTATGTAATTTAAAGATTTCAGTTGCTGGGACTATTGGTGCTGATGAATTTACAGGATATATTTATTATCCTGATATCTATAATATAAATAATTTGGGGCTCAATGATATAGAAATAAATACTTCAATAGAAATTCCCCATTCTATAAACAGTTTTAAAATAAATGAGTGTTTATCTCCACAGCTTTCAGCATTGTCAGTTACAGCTAATTCTCTATATAGCACATCTAATCCAGATAGTTTTACTGTAAATGTCGCTTTGTCTTTTACTTTAACTGGCGAAATATTATTGACAGCCGTACTTCCCATAGTATTTCCTCAATCATAAACGAATTACTAATATGATTCTAGTGTATACAACGATGAAAATCCCTGATTAGAATAAATAATTATTCTAATCAGGGATTTATTTTTCAGAAACAAAAACATTAATCAGCTCAGGTATTGGTTTTATTAATGGTATTTTCACAACATCTCTGCTGGATTCAGCACCATTTATGCTCAATATGAATTCGCTGTAAATTTCATTGTTTATATTCTCTACATTCTGAAGTTTTGCACATATAATTATTTCTAATTTTTTATTTCTTATTTCAGCAGAATTGTTTAAACATATGCTTACTCCATCATCGTCTTTGGAAAATTCTAAAGGTTTAATTTTGCTTCCATCAGCAGTTACATAACTCTCTAATTCCTGAAATATCATATTATATCCTAAATTACTTCTTATATCGAGAGTATAATCTGCACAGGTATCCAGTGTATGAAATGAAGCTTTAATAATTACGTCCTCTCCATCTATTGCTGGTATTATTTCTGATATTTTTTCAGTTATAATGTCAATTTTAACACTGCTGAATTTTATAGAAATCATATTCGATGTAGTTATAAGACCTGTAATATCCTCATATCCTTTTATCTTTATGTATGCTCTATTATTTATGATGCAGTTGCTTTCAATTACTGCTGCCAGACTTGTTATGTTAGTAGCGATTATGACTTCTACTTCTAAATCCCTATCCTTCGCTGGGTTATCAAATTCTATCTGAAGCGTTTTTTCTTTATCATTATAATTAAATTCTCCAATAATAATCTCATTATCTGCCTTAATCATGGTATTTTTCATATTGAATGTCAGTCCTCTATGAAGTTTTTCTTCAATTATAAATGATTTATAAATGTCTTTTTGTCTTGGAGCTATAAATTTTACTATGAAATTCAGGGGTCTGTTGTACTCTGCCAGATTTACCTGTATATCATCCATAAATAATTTCTCAGCCTCTTCAGTCATTTTTATGCCACTCGTATATTATATTTTCTATAAATAAAATTTATAACACCAATTCTAGTATTGGTAAATTATTAAGCTAAAAATCTCATTGTTCTAATAAGAAAAATACTTCAATATTATAATATTGAAGTATTTTTTCATAATTCATTTAGACTTTGCTGAACTAAAGTTTATCTGTCCTGGCTATAGTATTTATATTAAGCTATAGTAGAAGGATTTGGTCCTGGACATGGTGTTGAGCTTGTACATGGAGCCTGTGGACATGCTGGTACAGTTGTATTATCACTACAAACCACCTGCGCTCCTGCATTTGTTATTACTGCTAATTTTTCAGTAATTGTAGCATAAATGTTCTTTGACATTATCAATGATAAATCTGCTGATACTAAGAATGAAACATTATCTATAGCTGGTGTTAAGCCTACTGCTGGATCAGTTGCTGTTGAATAACTTGCAACTAATGGTCTTACACAGTCAACTACTAGGCAGTTATCAAAGCTTTCGTTAATAGTCAATCTTGTACTTGTTGGCAGACACATTATTCCTGCAAAGTTAAAGCTTGCTGGGAATCCTAATGATGGTGTGGCGGCTACTGTTGGTCCAAGTTGTGTTGGATTAGGAAGAACTGTTAGAGTTCCAGTTATAGCTGGAGCTACTGGTGGAGTATAAACTCCTGCCAATGTTCCTGTAAATGGTTGTCCACCTATTGTTCCACTAACATTCAAAGTTAAATTACAAACAGACATTGATACCTGTCTTTCTACTATCTTATTCTGGGCATATGCCTGAGCAACCTGATTACAGCAGCATGATGGAGTTGTTGCTGTTCCTGTGAAATCATTATATAAAGCTGTACGAGCTGTTCCTGCAGTATTCAAACAAGAACATGATGGTGTTACAGCTGATAAAGTAGCTGTGTTACAGCCAATATTTGCAGTTATAGTTGGTGCTGCACCAATAGTAGTTGCTGATGTTCCAGCTTCTCCTGGTACTCCGACACATGAATAACTATAGCTTATATTTGTAATACAGATAGTTCCTGAAGGAGCTGTTCCTGTTGCAGGTACTCTTGGGAGATTAGTTGTTATCAATAAATTAGTTGGAAAAGCTGTTTCATATTTGCTTATACATATACAGTTTTGAATTACATCTGCTAATACTGGTACTAATACCTGATTAGTTACGTCCCCTTCATTTATTATTGTTGGAGCAGTACAGGGTGTACAGCCACAATTTGTCTGACTTACTGTTGGCGTACAATTTGAGAAACAGCCAGCTGTTGGTGGTATATGTGTTGTTCCACTACAATTTGCCATTATTAAATTACCTCCTTAAAATATGAAAGCATCCTTTCAATATTTTATACTTATATTGTATATTATGATAATTTGATAACTTTGTTCATAAATTCTATTTATGCTACGCCTTTTAACAACAATCACGTATAAAACAATCTATTATTTAATATAAATACTAGAAGAAATAATTAGGGAGGATTTTCATGACCTTTATGAGAAAATTTGATACACTTCTCCAGAATTCCAATGATAATATGTGTAAGATAGATTCTTCTGATAACGGAATTAATATAACTAATTATGATCAAAATTTCAAAGTATTATCTGTAAAAAAAATATTAACTGGAAATTTCGCATTTTTAGATTACTGGTTTGACATAAATAAGAACGACAGCCTTTATGGAATAGTAAATAATAAAAGCGGTTCTCTGATATATTACAATATAAGAAATAATTATATTATAAGCAATAAAATAATCAGTTATAATCCTCAATATGAGTTTGTTAAATTTGTATATATAAAGAATACAGATGACTGCATTCATATAATATACTATTTAATAGATATCAATGATACTGTCACTGGATCACTTATTCATCATTATCGAAAAAATAATAAATGGATAACCAGCACTATAGATAATATTTCATATAATATCCTTACCAATTTTGTAGTTACATATGATGATGATAATCGTCCCACTATATTTTATTACAATCTTACAAATGGCTTTGAAGAGCTTTATACATCAACATTCAGCATAAAATCACAATCTTGGTCTAAACCTATACAGATAACTAATTCTAAGAAACCCAAAATTTATCTATCTGTTATCAGGGATTCTAAGAACAGATATAATATATTGTTTTCTGAGAACAATTTCAGCAAATATTTATGCACTTACATAAATGGATATACTGATGATAATTCTTTTAACACAGATGTAACAAAAGTAATAGGCAGTACAATTGCCTGTATGTTCCCAAATGTAGTTGAACTTAATAACAAGATATATGTCAACTGGATTGAATATCATAATCTATATATATCCATATCTGATAACTATGGAAAAACATGGAGCCAAAGCATACTTGTTAATGACTCATACAGACTTCCTTTTAAATGCTGTAATTATCATAGCAATAAAGAAAACTCAAATTCTTTTAATTATTTTACTTTATATATGTATGAAAATAGTAATAAATTAATTGGTATAGATAAAATCAGATAATAACTGAATGTATTTATATATTAATAGTTTCTAGAAATCACATAAGGAGTTAATTCAATGATAAATGTAAAACAGATAAATTGTAATGGTGCAACATTTGTTGATAAATATCATGCTACTGCTGTTTTTTCAAAAAACAGTACTTTAACAGCAGGTATAGTACGAAATCGGAGCATTGGCGTAAATATTTATAAAACAATATTAAGTTTTAATCTTTCTGATTTAAAACCTGACATTGTAGAAAGTGCAACTTTATACCTCTTCGTAGAAAATATACAATATACAGGTACATCATTTAAAAATATAGGTATATGCGGTAATTATGAACATGTAAATACTAAAACTTTGAACTGGAATACATTCCCCATGGAAGGTTCTACAGAAATGCTCCGTCTGACTATTCCTAAAAATTCAAATGGTGCTTATATTAAAATAAATATAACAGCTATCATGAAAGAACTAGCAAAGTACGATGTCAATTATAACTTTATCTTTGCCCCTATAAATATTACATCCAATATGATAGTTAAATTTGCTTCATTTAATACAAAAAATCCACCTTATATAAGACTGGAATTAAATGATGATGATAGTTTTCGTCAAATAAAAAAAGACACCAGTTCAATAGATAAGGGTCCAGATGAAATGATCAAGATAACTCACCAAGCACCAAATAGGATTGAAGATGATAAATATATAAATAAAAAAGACATCATCAGTAATAAAGAAGTCGATACTGAAC
>JAEWQX010000084.1 GCA_023399035.1 Bacillota bacterium
AGCTATATAGGAATGAATACATTGTCTATATATCATTAAAGCGGAAACTGTATAACCTACGCAGTTATATAATAATATTAGGGAAAAGCTCTTTTGGATATATTAATCTGAAAGAGCTTTTTTCAGCTGTATTAGTACTAAGCTTTTAATATAATATTAATATTATGTTAAGAATTATAGTATAAAATTATATTAATCTGGTAAATTGTATTCATTAAAATATTGATATATAATTTAGTTTAAGGAATATAGTGTAGGAAACTAAATAATGGAGGAATTTCACCATGAATAATAAGGATTTTTTTGATATAGAAGATCAAATTGAAAATGCCTTAAACAGCGCATTCAAATACATAAATTATGCTAACAGAAAAGCTACAGATGTACGTAATAATGTAATGAATAATTTAAATAATACTGCTGAAGATACCATAAATGACATAAAGGAAAAATTTCAGGGAACTACATATGAACTTGACAAGAAGTTTCAAAGTATTTCACAGATATTTGAAGAGGGAATCAATAAGGGCATAAACAAATTGAGTAGAAAAGAGCAGAAGGAGCAGTATAAATATATTGCAAAAAATCCTGCAGGAAAATATAAAGGAATGATTTATAATGTACTTGGAATCATTGGCTGCGTAGGATTTGCAGTAAGCTTTGGTGCATGCTCCCTGCTTACCATGTTCAACAGCAGTTTCATAAGATTTGGTGTAAACATGACATTAGGAACATTGTTTGTATTTTTTGCAGGAAGCCTCTTTTTAGCATTAAAGGGTGCTAAGATAAGAAAACGAACAGAGAGATTTAATAAATATTCAGATATTATTAAAGGAAAGAATTATTGTGAAATAAATACTCTTGCAGATGCTGTTTCGAAAAAGAACAAGTTTGTCTTAAAAGATCTTGAAAACATGATGGATCTTGAAATGTTTAAAGAAGGATATATAAGTGATGATAAAACATACTTTATGCTTGGAAGCGAACTATACAATGAATATATTAATTCAGTAAAATCATATGAAGAGCGTTCAAAAGAAGAAAATGAAGATAAACGCACAAATAATAATAATGAAAAAAATGAATTATCTATTGTAATTGAAAATGGTGAAAAATATATTTCACAGATAGAAAGTGTAAATTATTCATTACGCGGAAATAATATATGTACAAAACTTAATGAAATGACAGAAGTGACAAGGAATATTATAGACAATGTAAAGAAGAACCCAGATAATCTTCCTATAGTGAAGAAGTTCTTTAATCATTATCTCCCAATATCTCTTAAGCTTATAAATTCATATAAGGAATTAAGTGATCAGACTATTGAAGGCGAAAATATAATAAAAGCAAAAACTGAAATAGAAAAGAGCATCGATTTAATAAATACAGCATTTAAGAAACTTCTAGATAAGCTTTTTGAAGATGTTGTCTTAGATGTCACATCTGATATTTCAGTTCTTGAAACTTTATTCAGCCAGGAAGGCCTTACAGAAGACCAATTTAAAAAGAAACGATAAATATTCAAAAATGATGATAAAATCTATAAATGATTAAGTTTAAAAATTAACATGTCATTAATATTGTAAATTTCATAAATGTATATAGAGCATATAAGCATTAAAGGGAGGATAAAATATGAATAAAAATTTTGGAAGCAACCATATGGATAATGAAATAAATGAGGATTTTTTTAAGAATGCTCCTCAGCCAAGTTTAACTTTTGAACCTGTATTTGAAGAGGTGGAAAACCCTTCTGTCAATACAGTTCAGACTCCGAAAGCTGAACCTGAAGATAATCTTCTGAGTCCAGAAGAAAAAAAGCTGGTTGATGATTTTGTTGAAAAAATTGACCTGAATAATTCAAATTCAATACTTCAGTATGGTGTAGGAGCTCAAAAGAAGATAGCGGATTTTTCACAATCAGCACTTAACAATGTAAGGACTAAAGATTTAGGTACAATAGGAGATATGCTTTCAAGTGTAGTAGGTGAATTAAAGAACTTTGAAAAGACTGAAGAAAAGAAAGGTATTTTAGGAATTTTTAAAAAACCTGTACAGAAGATAGATGCAATGAAGAGCAAATATACAAAGGTAGAAGAAAACATAGACAATATATGTACTGCACTTGAAAATCATCAGGTTCAGCTTCTTAAAGATATATCTATGCTTGATAAAATGTATGAAACAAACAAAGTATATTTCAAAGAGCTTTATATGTATATACTCGCAGGAAAGAAAAGACTTAAAAAAGCAAGAGAAATAGAACTTCCTAAGCTCGTAGAAAAGGCAAGAATGAGTGGACATCCAGAAGATGCACAGGAAGTAAGCGATTTTACATCATTATGTGATAGATTTGAAAAGAAGATTTATGACCTTGAGCTTACAAAGACAATTTCTCTTCAGATGGCTCCACAAATAAGACTTGTGCAGAATAATGATACTTTAATGTCTGAAAAGATACAGTCTACTATAGTAAACACAATTCCATTATGGAAAAGCCAGATTGTCCTTGCTCTAGGATTGGCTCATTCAACAAATGCAATTAAAGTGCAGAATGAAGTTACAAATATGACTAATGAACTTTTACGTAAGAATGCAGAAACTCTGAAGATGTCTACAATTGAAACTGCAAAAGCTGCTGAACGTGGAATAGTTGATATCAATACATTGAAAAATACAAATGAATCATTGATATCAACATTGGATGAAGTATTAAGAATACAAACCGAAGGAAGACAGAAACGTCAGGAGGCACAAGCAGAACTTAGAAATATTGAAGAGCAGTTAAAACAGAAGCTATTGTCAATAAGCGGCAAATAAAAAATTGATTACAAAAAGCATTTGGTTAAAGAAAGACCTGAATGCTTTTTTATTATGTCATAATATTTTAAATGCAATCTATATTGACATTTTATGACAACACATATTATATTTTATTATAAAATATATTGATTATAACAAATGATACAAAAAAATATTATATTGAAATAATATTATATTGAAATAATATTATATTTATACTAAAATATATAGTAATACTGTCATTAATATATAACATTTCAATATATTTTCAATTATGTAAGTAAAAACATATAAGATTATTATATACATTTGTTATATACATATTTTTTGTTTTATTAATATAAGGTATAAATAATTGTTATAAGATGACGATAATAGAAATAAGATTAAGGAGGATATTACTATGAATAAAGCATTAAGAAGTACAGGGAATAAGATAATGATTTATATAATTACCTTAGTAATAGGTGTATGTTTTACATCATTGTATTTGTCTTATTCAAAAACTAAAGATAATATTTTGTATACAACAGGAGATAACTTAACTGCAAGAACTAAAGACAGTGCCAGAGCTATAGAAAAAGAATTTTATTATAGAACTGAGCAGTTAAATAATATTGCTTCTCTTCCTGAAATTAAATCTATGGATTGGGCTATACAACAGCCTGTTTTATTGGAAGAAGGTGAAAAGTGGAACTTCGATAGTATGTTTATACTAACTGCAGAAGGTTATGGTTACTATGCTGAAAGTTCTGAAATAAAAGATCAGTCGCAGGAAGATTTTTTCAAAGAAGTAAAGCAAAAAGGTTCTTTGATAACAGAACCATATCTAAGACAAAACGAAAAGGAATCAATAACAACAATTGTAACATCTATAAAGAATGATAGTGGTACTGTAGTAGGATATTTATGTGGTACAATAAAACTTGATGATATAAATC